>CAYIUZ010000011.1:0-10850 GCA_964366705.1 uncultured Gammaproteobacteria bacterium
TCACCTGTCCCGTGAGATTGCTCCGTAAGGCGTGTCGCCTGAGACGACCTGAAGCCGAACGGTAAAATCCTACCGGGATGGGGCAATTATATCAAGTTTGCCCTGAAGTTTTCGAAGGGTTTGCAAGCAAACTTAAGCGGAGAGTTTTCTGTAAAGAAGTGTAACTGCGATAAATGAGACTGGGATAGTAATTAAAAGTCCTACTAATAATGCTAGGGCTCCAAGAATATTTATTCCTACGATAAGAAGCATAAATAAGAAAATATTAATTACGTTCTTGTCAGTTGCTTTCCAGCTCATTCGAAGAGAATCTAATGCTCCTGCATTCTTATCTACTATGTAATAACTATAAAATTGAAGTCTTAAAGCAAGATAAATTCCAGGAATTATTAAAAGAATAAAGCCTACCATTACTATAATTCCGTATACTATTGAGGCTCCAATCATTCTGAGAAGATATTGTGGGTACGCCCAAAGCTCAGGAAGCTCTGCTTTTTGACCATCTATAAGCTTCAAAATTATTTTAATGAATCCAATTTGGAAAAAAAGAGTTAAAACTGTAAAACCTAAAGAAACTAATGAAGCCAATAATCCTTCTCCAAAAAATCCCTGGACTATTCCCTGGATTATTTGATAGCCTACAAAAGCCACCATTAAAAGCGCTATTAACTTAGCGTTCTTTTTAACAAGCTCCCAAGCATGTTTGATAAGGCCGATTTTGTCGAATTGCTTCACTAGCGCAATTGTTATACTTTTTTACTCAATTGTCAAGGAGAAAATTTCCATTTGTCATTAGCTATTTGCAATTAGCCAATTTAGGCTTCGATTGGGAGAATTGCAGGCTTATGACCCGGAAGCATTTTTTTAGGACCTATCAATTTCTCAAAACCTTCAGATTCAATCGTCTCCTGTTTTAGAAGTTCTTCAGCTAAAAGATCAAGCTTTTTTCTTAGCCTCTTAAGAACTCTAGTCGCCTCATCCAACCCCTCATCAATTATTTTCTTAACCTCATTATCTACTTTTGCCTGCATCTCAGGAGAAAGACTATCCGTGTCATATGGAGTTTCTTTTTGAATTTCTAAAGTAACCGGTCCAAGACTACTCATTCCAAATCTCATAACCATAGCGCGCGCTATGCTTGTTGCTCTTTCAATATCATTTGATGCTCCAGTTGTGATGTCATTAAATACGATTCGCTCAGCAGCTTGCCCTCCAAGCATCATGGCTATTTCTTCAATGAGATGACTCTTTGTCTCGTGTACTCTATCAATTGGCTCTGTCATAGTGTGTCCCAAGCTCATTCCACGGCTTACGATAGAAATTCTGTGAATTGGATCAATGTGAGGCATTTCCCAACCTACTAATGCGTGTCCAGCCTCATGATATGCAGTCATTTTTCTATCCATATCAGTCTGGAGTCTTTTTTTCTCTGGACCTAATTTTACTTTAGTTGAAGCTTCCTCAATGTCTGACATATCAACTTTCTTTTTATTCATTCTTGCAGCTCGAATCGCAGCTTCATTAAGCATATTCTCTAGGTCTGCTCCGGAAAAACCAACGGTTCTTTTTGCAACCTTATCCCAATCTACTTTTACATCCATTGGCTTATTCTTAGAATGAATTCCCAGAATATTTTTTCTTCCCTCAACATCCGGGAGCTCAAGCGCCACACGGCGGTCAAACCTACCTGGCCTCACTAGTGCAGGATCCAAAATATCTGGTCTATTTGTAGCAGCCATTACAACTAATTGTTCATTTGGAGAAAATCCATCCATCTCAACTAAAATTTGATTGAGTGTTTGCTCTCTTTCATCATGCCCACCCATAAACCCAGATGCTCTTTGACGTCCTATCGCATCAATTTCATCTATGAAGATAATTGCGGGCTGACTTTTCTTGGCTGTTCCAAACAAATCTCTTACGCGGGATGCTCCGACTCCTACCAACATTTCCATAAATTCTGATCCTGCAATTGAAAAAAATGGAACATTTGCTTCTCCAGCTGTAGCGCGAGCCAGCAAAGTTTTTCCAGTTCCTGCAGGGCCAATCATTAAAACTCCTTTTGGAGTTCTGGCACCGATACTTTTATATTTACCAGGATTTTTTAGAAAATCTACGATCTCTTCGAGCTCTTTTTTAGCTTCATCTACCCCGGCCACATCATTAAAAGTTATTTTTGGCGTGTCCTTACTATAAAGCTTAGCTTTTGACTGACCAAATGAAAAAACACTATCCTGCGCTCCTCTAGCCTGCCTAAATATAAAATAGAAAAATCCTACCATTAGAAGAATCGGAAGAAGTGACGCAAAAATACTGATCCAGTTATTTAAAGTGGTTTTATCATTAATGCTAACCTTAGTTTTGCTTAAATCTACTCCTGCATCTTTAAAAAGCGTATAAACATTTGAGCCCGGCTCCTTAAATGCTTCTACATTTTTATCTTCAAGTTTTAAGACTAATTTATTATCATGGACCTCTATTTCTTTTACGTTCCCCCTCTTAACTTCTTGGATTACTTGAGATAATGGAATTGAATCTTGTGTTCCCGTAGGCTGATTCACGCCTATAAATAAAAGCCCTAGGAAAATAAAAACAGATCCATAAATAAGAAGGTTTTTCCAATTCTTTACTTTTTTATTAAGCTTGGGGAAAAGCGTTTTCTTTGTTTTTCTGCCTGCTGCCATTGATGAAAAAGTATATCACACTTGGTCTTAAATTTAAAGCTAAACGAGGCCCATTTTTTGCTTTACTTCAATTAATGTTTCTGAAGCAATCTGTCTGCAAATCTCAGTATGTTTTTTTATCATTTCATCTAAATCAAATGATGACTCAATCTCTTTTCTTTTTGCTTTAATTGGCTCTAAGACTCCAAAAATAGCCTCTGAAACATCTCTCTTCATGTCAGAATATCGAATTTTTGCATCTATATAATCTTGATCATATTTATTGTACAAATCATCACTTAAGAACAGTTTAGCAAGTTTATAAAAGCTTGCAGCATTTTCAGATTTAAACTTTCCCGCAAGTACACCATCATCGGTTGGAACCTTTGCAGTTTTACTCTTAATTGTTTCTAAATCATCGCTTAAGAAAATAGAGCTCCCCTCAACTGTCTTACTCATCTTCCCAACGCCAGTTAGAGATGGTACATATTCTCCTTGTTGCACCTGCTTGCCGGCAGGCAGGAATCTTTCAGGCTCTGGAAAAGTCTGTCCATAAACTGAATTAAACTTACGAGCGATCTCTCGCGCTACTTCAAGATGCGGCTCTTGATCGATTCCAACTGGCACTAAATCTGCTTTATAAAGAAGAATATCTGCAGCCATTAAGACTGGGTAATATAAAAGCCCCATATTTACATATTTTGGATATTGAGCCTTTTTATCTTTATACGTCGGTAAGTCCTCAAGACGTGAAACCGGATAAATCGTACCTAAAAGATATGCGAGTTCTGTATGCTCTGGTACCCTACTTTGGATTTCAATAAGACACTTTTCTGGATCCAGCCCTGCTGCAAGAAAATCCAAGAGCACATCTTTAATATTTTGCTGAAGCTCAGATGGACTATATGGAGTAGTTATAGCATGAAGATCAACTACTGAGAAAACACAGTCATACTGATCTTGAAGCTCAAGCATTCCTTTTACAGCACCAAAATAATTGCCAAGGTGTAACCTACCAGTTGCCCTGATACCTGAGTATACTTTCTTCTTATCCACGATAAACCCTCCCTGCTTGCCCCTCGAAGCCTTGGCGAAGCGGGGTTGCTCTTATTCCACTGTAAACCTTCTTTTTATCCATAAAATTCTCTTACTATATTATCATAACTAAAATCCACTAGGAGGCAATGGATAGACACTATCAATCTGAGCACCCCTTAACGTAAAACCAAATTCACTTCTAGGATTATCTATTTGCCTTGCTTCACCACTCGTTCCCCTAAATCCAGATTCTAAAGAACTTTGCATACTTATGTTTATTATCTTATATTCGATACCATTAAATTTAAAAATTCTTAAATTGGGAATTCTTCCACGCTTAATATCTTTTTCTAGAAAGAAATAGCGCATATCTATATAAGGATGTTGAGAGCATATCGCTTCATTTATGTCTGCACTAAAATTACCGTCAACTAAGTCTCTAACATGACCAGAATCATTAATAAAACGTAGGTAAACAATACCTTCATTTAAATGAGCCCCATTTTTTTCAAGATTTGATTCTTTTTCCATATTTTCTCCATCAAAAAACCTCCATTTCTGGAGGTTTATGTTAATGCTAAAAAAACTTTTTTTACGTGCTAAGATAAGCCCCCACCGAAAGGCTTTGCCAATTTAATTTAATAAAAACAAACTTAAACATTTTGAAATCTTCCCCTCTGTAATTCTCTTGAACCTCTACCCACAGTAGCTACTCCCACACCCAACTTTCCTGCTATATCATGCTGGGAAATTCCTCTTTTTAGCATTTTAACTATCTCCAACCGATGGGGAAGCTCAAGCATTTCCTTGGGAGTTAAAATCCCCTCCAGGAAATCCTTCATCTTCTCCCGGTTATCCATTTTGAGAAGTGCATCTATAAACTCATTTAATTGTTTATTATTTTCCATATCATTACTCCCTTTCCCGAACAGACTAATCTTTAACTTCACTGTACTAGTATACTGATATTAAAGACAAATGTCAATATCTATTTCTTGTTTCAATTAATTCAAATCCAGGATTTTTTGAGGATCTAATTTTTCTCTTCTGTAAGCTTCGATGAGTGCTCGTGCTTTTTTTGCTTTATTATTTCTCCTGTTCTCGTATCAAGAGTTTCATGTTTTAAGTCCATCTTCTTGAGCTCTTGGCAAAGACCACAATCATCAAAATAATCATCTTCATCCTCCACTTCCTCTTCCATATCTGCTCGTCTAATTACGTACTGTTCAGGAGCCGGCCCAAATGCGCCTATGAGTTGAGGATATTTATGAAAGTTATCTGTTTCACCAAAGCCTACCATTTCCACCTCATGATCTAAATTATCACCAAAATCATAGAGGTAGAGAAATTTTTTCTTAAGTTGCAAATTCAGATCTTTTAGCTTTATTTTTGTTGCCTCTAATGCATCTTCTCCTGATTCTTCAAAGTCAATTGGACTAGTATACTCTCCTCTTCTATCCATCCTGCTATTGCTCATAAAAAATGAATACAAATGATCATTGTACCAGCCAAATGCTTTCTGGATTGCAGAATGCAGCTGATGAAGCGTTTTATTTTCAGGAATCTCAATCACTCTCCATACAAGTTCTTTTTCCCAACAAGTAAGCGTAATCTTAAGCTTTAAAGTCTTCATTTTACGAGGCTATTATAACACTAAATATAAGATCTGGTTTTTAGGTTTTGAGAATCTAATTACCAGTATGCTACGTCTGTATTAGTAAACTTGATTGTGGCTTCCGATATCTAAGAAAATAGCCTTATCTTTAGAGACAAGGAGATAAACAATTCTAATATCTCCTGTAACAGAAAATGAGCTCAAGTCTTTTTTGACACCAGTAAGTCGATGATTATGTAGGATTGGGTTGTTGGGATTTTGTTGAAAAAGTTTTACCCTTTCAGTAACTTGAGACGTCAAAATAGGATTATTGGCAATTCTTTTCTTAAATGACTTTTTATAGCTAGGATGAAATTCAATTATCACGAACTCAAATGTTTCATCATCTCATCAACATTATCAAAACTAGGAGTTTTTACTTTACCGGATTCAATGTCGTCTATCATCTTATTGTATCTTTTAATTGCTTTAGGAGAAAGCTTTATGGTCTGCTCAAAATTAACGCTAATTGTTTTCTCTGCCAGTTGCTTAAGAAAAATACGAGTTATCTCCTGTAAAGAAGAAAAACCCTGCTCAAGCGCAGTTTTTTCCGCAGCTTTTCTAAGATTTGCGTCAATTGGAATTTGAAGTACTACTCTATTCATAATATTACAATTATAATACTTTCATAATAATGGATCAATAACTAAATCCAGGCTTTTTTGAGGTTTTGGAAATTTCCGGCAATAATTGCCTCGCGGATTTTGTTGGTCAGATTTACGGTGAAGTAAGCGTTATGATATGAGGCTAATGTGTAGGCTAAAAGCTCTCTACTTCTAAACAAATGATTTATGTACGCACGAGGATAAGTTTTACAAACATAACAATCACAATTTTTATCAATTGGCTTTAAATCTCTTGCAAACTTAGACTTAGTGATATCAAAACGGAATCTATTCTTCACGCTTCCCTCTTTTGGACTTACGAAAACATGTCCCATTCGGCCAAGGCGGGTTGGAATAACGCAGTCAAAAGTATCAATTCCCCGCTCTACTGCCATAAAAATATCATCTACTTCCCCAATTCCGAGTAAATGTCTTGGTTTTTCATCATCTAAAACATCAACTGTCCATTCCACCACTTCATAAAGATTTTTCTTAGAAGCGTGTGCGCCTCCCAGAGCAATTGCATCAAAGTTCTTATTTACAAATTCTGCAGACTTTTTTCTTAAATTTTCAAACTGACCACCATGAGTTACCCCATACATAAGCTGATCCGCTCGTTTCTGAGCCTTCAATGACCTTAAAAGCCACTTTTCTGTAAGCTCCAGACTATTCTTAGTTTTAGCCTCGTCATAAGTTGGCGACTCTAAATCATCAAAAGCTACTATCAGATCTGCTCCCAGCTTTTCCTGAATCTCAATAGATGACTCAGGCGAAAGCATGTGCTTAGACCCGTCAATATGCGACTGAAATTCAACACCTTCCTCAGTAATCTTATTCAAGCGAGGCGATTCGGACGGTAGATCGTGGATTGTAGAAGATGGATTTTTGAGGATTGATGATTGAGGATTGATCGATCTTCGATCTTCTACTTTCAAAGCTCTACTTTCTATTTTCAATTTTCTATCGTCCAGAGTTTTCAAAAACTTAACGTCCGGAATCTCCAATCCAACGCCCAGAGAAAAAACTTGGAAACCACCTGAATCTGTAAAAGTAGGTCCATTCCAATCCATCATTTTAGATAAACCACCCATTTTTTCGACCATATCCTCTCCTGGTTGAAGCATAAGATGATATGTATTTCCAAGCACTGCCTGAGGCCCGATTTCGCGAATTTGTGCTCCCGTCATAGATTTCAAAGTCCCTTTTGTCCCAACAGGAAAGAAAGCAGGAGTGAGAACATCCCCATGAGGAGTTTTTATTATTCCTGCTCTTGCCTTCCCCAATTTCTTAACAATCTCAAATTTCGGTTTCATAAGCTTCCCATAATATCAAAGTTTGACTTAATTATAAACCAGACATATAATCCTCACCATGAAAGCAGGCGCAGAAATTCCTATACCAAGTGGCTCTCCCATACAATTACCAAACAGAGAAACTGGTGGACCACTAAGAAGAACTTTAGGTCCTGTAACCATAGTTGATACAGGGTACTTGAATTGGTTAGAAAGAGGAGCAGAGATATACATCAATGAAAGGCAAAAACCTGAAGAGCACGCGGTAGTTTTAATTCCTAGGTTAAAAAAAGCGACAGTAGATGGATTGATAGAAAATTCTCCCGCTCTTAGAGAAAGAAGAAGATCAAGATTTAGTTCTTAAGTCTATTTACTTGCTCCTTGAATTGATTTCCGCGGTCTTTGTAGTCTTTAAACAATCCAAAAGATGCGCATGCTGGAGAAAGAACTACCACATCTCCTGGAATTGCTAATTTACTGGCTGCTAGAACAATTTTCTCCATGCTGTCAGCACCTTCAATTATTAAAGTCTCAGGTCTGACATTTTTTATTTCTGCTTTTATTTTCGCCCATTCTTCTCCTATTCCAATAATCGCTTTTATATTTTCTGATTCCCCTATTACTTTTCCTAATTCTTCAAAATTACTTTGCTTACTTGAGCCCCCAAGTATTAAAATCTCAGGATTTTGGAAAGATTTTATTGCAGCTATTGCTGTTTCTGGGGTTGTAGAAAATGAATCATTATAATACTCTACTCCATTAATTCTACTTACTAATTCAATTCGGTGCTCTAGACCTTTAAATGACTGAAGAGTCTTTATTATAGTCCCAGCTCTTACTCCTGCTAAATAAGCAGCAATTGCCGCTGCGCAAACATTCTCCTGATTGTGATCTCCTCTTAAAAGTAATTCTCGGGTATCAATTATTGGAATTGAGTTGCCATTTGTTCTAAGAATTACCTGATTCCCTAGCGCAAAACATCCCTCCTCCACTTCTCTTTCGCGGGATACATAATAAACTTTTCCATTCGTTAAAATATCAGATTCATTACTTGGCGGGTAATCACGATTAACGATCGCAAAATCATTATCTGTTTGATGCGAAAGTATATTTCTTTTTGCGTCAATATATTCGTTATGATCTTTGTGATAATCCATATGCTCACTTGTCACCATAAGCATAACTGCAATATGAGGACTTTTTTCTAAATCTGCAAGCTGAAATGAACTCATTTCTAAAACTACCCAGGAATTTGGCGTTAGTTTTTCTAGAAAATCTAATGGTGGAATACCTATATTTCCTCCTAAATATGCATCTCTTCCGTCAGCTTTAAGCATTTCATAAATAAGACTTGAAGTAGTTCCTTTTCCCTTTGTCCCTGTAACTCCAATTACAGGAGAGGGACAAAGATCCATAAAAATTTTTGTCTGAGATGTAATCCTAGAGTCATCTTTAATCTTTAATCTTAAATCATTAATCTTTACCCCAGGTGAACGAACAATAAGGTCGAATTCGTCAAGGTCTTTAAGATAATCTTCACCTTGAGTTTTATCTCGAATTTCCACATCTGCACCATGCTTTTTAAAGAATTCTACAGAAGATTTTCCCTCAACTCCTTCTCCGATAACTGCAATCTTTTTATTTTTAAAATCCATTTGTGGGTTTTTCATATCGAGGAATTATAACAGAAGTGGCGGCGGCGGGGTTCGAACCTGCGACCATTGCCTTATGAAGACACCGCTCTACCACTGAGCTACGCCGCCAAATCCTCACAATTATAGCAGAAAATAAGGCTAAATTAAACTCTATAAGTTTGACCCGAGGCTAATAAAGTGCTATTATTAACAAACGCGCGGGGTAGTGTACAGTGCACGTGAGGCTCATAATCTCACAGGCTAGGCGCAACTCCTAGCCCCGCAACATAGTCACTTAGGAAGCTTAGGCTTCCTTTTTTGGTGGATTTTTGGTATATTTAACGGCTGTGGATAAAACTTTAATTCTAATTTCAGATTACGGAACAGGAGATCCTGCTTTTACAGAGGTTATTATTAGACTTCGGAACCTCATTCCTAACGTATTTATTCAAACCCAATCAACTCCTCCCTTCTCTACAGTTAATACTGGATTCTGGATTTATCAAGTTGCTCTCACTCCAAACCTAAAAAACACATATATTTTCAGTAACACAGCACCAAGAAAAGATAAAAAACACGCTCAAAAAAATAATAAAGGAGAGGTTCTCATGTACGCAAAACTAAAAAATGGATTTGAATTAGTAGGAATAAATGCAGGCTATAATTTCTCTTTTATAAAGCCATTTATAGATAAATTCCATCACGTAATTGCAGAAAATGAAGGATCTCAGTTTAGAAGTCGGGATAAATATCCTTTTCCTGTAGCTAAAATGATCAAGAAAGATAAATCTTTCATAGGAACTCCTGAGAGTATAAGTATAATCCCAGATGCCCCAAAAAAATTAATAGCATCAATTGACGGATATGGAAATATAAAAACTTCAATTTATTCTTCTGAAGCTAAATATAAACCGGGGCAAATGCTTACCATAGAAATTAACAAGAAAAAACACGTCGCCACATATACAGATGGGACTTTCAATATCCATGAGGGAGAATTAGCTTTTGCACCAGGCTCATCAGGACACACCGACAGATTTATGGAATTATTCTTGCGGGGCGGATCTGCTTCAAATTTATTCGATAACCCGGCAGTAGAAACAGAAATTAAGATAAAAGAGTCTTAATTTTTAAATAAATTCACCCATTTTTGCCAGTTTGGAATATTTTCCACTTCTTTTTTCTCTTTCTTCTGAATAAGATCAGATGGCACAATAACTCCAGATTCCCCAGGACGCACCATAAAAAGTTTATTTCTAGCCTCAGTTTCTACGAAATTTTCATCTTGTACTAAGACTAATTGCTGTTTTAACTTATCATTTTCTCTTTTTTCTCTTTTTAAATCGTTTTCTGCAGTAACAACCAAGTCCTGCTTGCTCCATAAATCATAAATTGAGCGTACAAGTGTGTTAATTATAAGAATACAGATGACAATTGCGATGAAGAAAAATATTTTTTTCATAGTTGACTACGAGCTCAGAACTGTGATATTATAGGCCATTATGAATCAAATAAAACTCACGGATGCCAGTTCTGGCTTCAAAAGTTTTCTAAAAGATAAAGGTCACTCGACCTCTACAATTGTAGCATACGGAAAAGACATCGAGCAGCTCGTTGGGTTCTTAAATGAGCTCGAAAGACAGCATGTTCATGATGTTTCTAAGGAAGACATTGAAGCTTTCTTAGCTAAAATGAATAATGACGGCTACACTCCCAAATCAATTTCTAGAAAAATCAATTCTACGAGAACTTTTTATAGGTTCTTAAAAATTAATGAATTCATCACAGATGATCCTTCCCTTTTAGTCGCACATCCTAAATATCAGCTTGCTCCACCACGTATCTTAACTCCAACTGAATATAGAGCATTACGTGATGCAGCTAGAAATGATGCAAGAATGTCAGCTATTATTGAGCTTTTACTTCAAACTGGAATTAGGATTGGAGAGTTAACTTCCCTTCGG
>CAYIUZ010000012.1:0-10787 GCA_964366705.1 uncultured Gammaproteobacteria bacterium
GATTTCCCGGGTCTTCTTATTGATAACAGGCGGGCCGTTTATGTAAGGCAATCAATTGGCGCTTATTTATCACATTTTAACCCCAACTGGTTATTCATGGAAGGGGATTTGCCGCGTCACCATGCGCCTAATATGGGGCTTTTGTATCTTTGGGAATTGCCATTTCTCTTGATGGGTCTTTATTATCTTGTTTTTGGGAAATTTAGCTTAAAAACTAAGTTATTTATTTTTTCCTGGTTTTTTATTTCTCCAATTCCGGCAGCTGTAACAAATGATGTACCGCACGCAGTAAGAACTTTAAACTTTATTCCTACGTATCAAATTTTCATAGCTCTTGGAATTTATTCATTTTATCTTTGGTTAAGAAGTTTTATAAAAATGACCCCAGTCAGAAATGTGATTATAGGATTTGGAATTATAATTGCTTTATTAAACTTTATGTTTTTCTTAAATCAATACTTTTCGCAGCAAAATTATTATTACTCAAAGGATTGGCAATATGGATATAAGGAGGCAGTAGAATATGTTTCTTCCCAGCGGGATAAATATCAGAAGATTGTCATATCAAATGAAGTGCCTTTGGATCAATCGTACATTTTCTTTTTATTTTATCTAAAATATACACCCCGTGAGTTTCAAAATGCGAAAACAACAGTTCAAAATCACAACTTTGATAAATTTGAGTTTAGAGAGATAGACTGGAAAAATGATCAGAACTTAAAAGAGACATTGTTTGTGGGTAGAGCTAAGGATATCGGAAATGGGCAAATCTTGAAAACTATTAATTATTTAAATGGAGAAACAGCGATAGTGATTGCGAAGCCTTAAAGTTTTCTTGTAATTACATAATACGCATCTCTCGTTTCATCCTCATACATATAAAATATTTTAATTATTTCTTCTTTACTTTCATCAATATCTTTTAGGTGCAGGCCGCATCTAACGATAAGTGAATTTTTTGCTGAGTTTTCTACGGCTTCATAACCTGGATAGAGATGGATATTTTCAAAAGTGTGTGATGGGATAGTAGCTGCGTCGTAGTTATCGAAAGGACTGCCATTTTTATATCTAATTTCTCTAAATTTATTATTCCACTTAACCATCTGGGAATTATCTAAATTCGCAAAATACCAGAAATGAAGATCATCATGTGCCCACTGTCTACACGATCTTTCAGTCAAAAAATAAATTGGGGTTTGTTTGTTTTCTATCCTAAAGTCTTTAATGAATAGAGCCATGTCTCGAGAAGCTTTTGGAAATTCCGGGAGAGAAGTTTTTTTAAAATGAACAAAATAAATATGATAAAAAAGAGAAATTTGGAACACGAGAATTACAAATACCGCTACATGTGCTGGAATTTTTATAAATGGTTTAATTTTTTCTGTTTTCTGAATCAATATGTCTATTCCCAGGGCGATAAATATTGAAAAAGGAATCAGGATAGGTAAAATCCTGGTTCCATATGGTGTATTTGAAGTTAGCGCTGATGGGAAGCCAATAACTAAAGTGAGAATGATGAGAAATGGAATCGAAAAAGACTTATTTGAATAACGTCTGATGACAGCAAGAATGCCCAGGATAAAAGGAATAGCAAATATTGAGAGGAATAGTCCTTGTTCTTTTGTTCCATGTCTAAAAGCGAATAGATCGCCTTTTTTAAATAAGAATTGAAAATCAAACATATAAAGCAATGAATTTAGCATAAGAAGCGGTTTTTTAGTGATTATTCCCAAAAGCGTGCCATCGGTTCCTTCTTTAATGTAGCTTATGGGTCTTTTATCAAAAATAGGATTAAGAAGGGCTGGAATATAGACGAGAACAGCTGTTGCAAGAAGAATTAGCGGGATTATTATTAGGTTTTTTCTCTTAAACTCAAAGTTAATGTTGAAAATGCCTAATATAAGTATAGTTAAAGCAACAATTGGTACGATAAATTTAGCGCCTGGATATGTCCAAAGACTAATTCCAGCACAAAGAACGCCAACGATCATCCAGATAAGATTTGGTTTTTTGAGCAAATGAATTATTGCGATGAAATAAAGAAGCATGAGAGTTGTCGCAAGCATGGTTTCATATCCAATTCTTGAAAAATGAATATGGAATGGGGAAACAGAAAGAACAGCCATGGAGATAAACGGAAGAAGTTCTTTTTTAGGGAAAAGAAGCTTAGTAAAATATCCCAAGAAAAGAATTCCAATTATTGATGAGAGTAAGGAGACGATTCTTACAGTAATTGTAGTTGGGCCAAAGAATTCATAGGCTAGAGCAGTTAAATAGACATATCCCGGAGGTCTAAAATCAGAAAGCGCTTCGAAAGCAAGCGGATAACTTCTTTCGTATTCATCAAATCCATTCTGGGCAATTGATTTAGCGTCCACTGCGATTGTGGCTTCATCCATGAAAAGACCAGCAGGAATTTCATGGATTTGATAAAAACGCAGGAAAATTCCTACTACTATTAAAATTATGAAAAATACTTTTTTGCCCATGTTTGATTTAAGACCCAATCAGAAATTCCTAAGAATATTATGGTTCTCGTAACTATTAAAATTGGCAGAAGTTTTAGTGGATGAAGCGGGTGGATGAAGAATCCCGTAACAAGTAAAGAAAATAAAAAAAATAAGAATAGATAAGAATATTTATCATTTCCTAATTTCCAATTTCTTGTTATATAAATAAGTGCAAATATAAATAAAGGGAGTTCAAGCGGGAAAAGCATTTTTACGTCAGTAGGTCCTGAATAAAGTGGGGAGTCCTTTGAAAGAGAAAATAGAAATACAGGGTCAATTGATTGAAATAAGGAGCTTGTAAATGTATCGAAGCTCATGGAAATTTTATTATGGAATGCTCTAGGGATAAATGTGTTTCCCGTATTTGGATCAAGCGCGAGTGAACCCACTATTTTATAGCCTATGTCACTATCTTGAAAGAAGGGTTTAAGTGGTTTATTTTTTATTTCCCATGAGTTTATGTTTATGAATATAAGGGATGTGGTAACTAAATATAAAACGTAACTAAATAAGATCTTCTTAGAAAACTTCATTATCTTTCTATTTTGGTTATACTGAACCAGTATTTGTTTTCTAATAGTTCTTTGTCTTTTCCATCGTACTCAAAAAATCCATTTGCTTTTTTCATTTCTGAAATTGGAAGTAAGAAAATCATGATCGTCTCACCGCTATTATTAGTAAATATCGCAGAATTTTCGTTTTGAAATGTTACATTTTGAATTGAATTTAGATCAACAACTTCCCCTAATGTTTCGTTTTCCGTTAATCCATCTAAGCTAATGGAATGTTTTGATCTAAATAGTGAAGTAAATATGACATCATTTGGTGATAATCCAATTTCCTGAGTCGCTGATTTAATTTCAGAGTTATCTAGTCCTTGATCTTTTAATTCAAAATAGCCTGGGGAGTAGAATTCTCTAAATTTCCAGAACTCCTGAGGATTTATTTTTTGCTCTTGTTTTGTTTTATCCAAAAAAGAATTAAATGTCATTTCTCTTTTTGGTGAAAATAGTAATGCTGAAACACGAGGGGCAAAAATTACGAAGCAAATCGTAATTACGATCATTAAAAGAACTAGAAAATATACTGGATTATTTAACTTTAGAAAGATACTTTGTTTTTTATTCATTTCTTTCTATAATAACCTTGTGAGGTTATCAAGAGCCGATATTTTTGGTTCAGCTGCCATTATTATTCTATCAGTTTTTTTCGTTTTTGACTTATTTTTATCTCCTACACGATTAGCTTCTTTTGATGCTCCATATCATATTACCAATATGGCGCAATTTTTTCTAGCTCTAAAAGCTGGGGATTTTCCAGTGGTCTGGAACGATGGAATAGGAAATTACGGACTTCCTATGGGACTTGTTGCGCATCAATTAACGAATTATCTGGGTGCTACTGTTATGCTCCTGGGATTTGCTCCTGAAAATGCATATAAAATAGTTTCCTTTTTAGGCATAAGTCTTTCTTCGTTATCTTTCTATGCATTTTTAAGACTTTATTTTAAGCCACTCCCTTCAATTGCCGGAATAGTTCTTTATACTTTTACAACTTACAAGATAATTAATTTTTATATAAGAGGAGCAATGCCAGAAATATTTGCAGCCACTTTTCTTCCACTAATTTTAATTGGCATGTATTTATTTATTAAGAAAAGAAAAATAGCAGGTCTTTTTATTACCTCTATCTCATTATTTCTTCTTGCATTAAATCACCCAATGATGCTTCTGATTTATTCATTTATTTATTTGCCGTATCTAGCGTTTTTATTAGTTCAGGACAAGAAGATTAAAGATTTAGTTTCCTTAAATCAAATAAAAGACATTATTTTAATTGGAATGTTTTCATTTTTGGGAATAGGACTCGCTAGCTATTATTTATTGCCATTAAATTTAGAAATAAAATATTTTTATTATGGCGTGGGAAATCATCTAACTCCAAACTCATTTTTAGGTGCTTTTGATTATTTAAAATTTGACTGGAAATATTTTACAAATTCTGAAGTATTTCCAAGAGGTCATATAATTTTTCCAGGAATAATTGAATTTGCTTCATTACTTTTTGGAATTGGTTTAATTTTATTTAAATGGCTTAAGAAAGACAGAAGTATTGGGATTCTAGAATTTGGAATGTTATCTTCGGTTCTAATTATTTTCTTTATTTCTTCATACTCAAATATTTTTTATGAAAAAATAAATATTTTAAGTAACATCCAATTTCCCTGGAGAATGTTGTCAGCATTTATTTTTCTTCCACCAATAATTTATGCTGCAGTTTTTACAAAATTAAACAAAAATATTTTTATTTTCGTTTTTATAATTATTATCATTGTAATTCAGTTCCCTCAGCTCTACGGAAAAAATTATATTAAATATCCAAATGATTTTTACTATTCTTCAAAATACAATCCCCATTCAGTTCTTATGAACCCCATCTGGACAGGTAAGAGCGAAGATTATCCTGTAAAATCGGAAAAAGCAGAGATACTCGAAGGAACGGGCACTATCCTAGATAAAAAAGTAAATAATTCATCTAGAGTTTATAAAATAAAAGCAGATACCCCTCTTAAGATGGTAGACTACACATTCTATTTCCCTGGATGGAATCTATATATTGATAAAGCTCTTACCCCAATAGAGTTCCAAGACCCTGCCCAGCGCGGTGTAATTACATACCAAGTTCTCCCTGGAGAACACACCATAACACTAAAGTTTGAAGACACACGGGTAAGAGAATATGCCAAGATTTTGTCATTAGTTTCATTGATATTGTTTGTTCTGCTATTTATTTTTAGAAATAAAGTAACTAAATTATTCAAAATAAAAAATGAAACTACTTAGATCGCTTAAGGTTGATATATATGCTGGGTTTGTAATTTTATTTACTTCAATACTTACAGTTCTTGACTGGTTCATAACTCCTGTTAGATCTTCAAACATGGACGGAATTGTTCATACTCTTACTCCAAATTTATTTTATAAAACGATAAAAGGCGGAGAATTTCCGGTTAGTTGGGTGGATGGATTTGCAAATTATGGACTTCCGCTTGGTGTTATCATGCAACAATTGACCACCTATTTAACTTCTTTTTTTGAATTTATTGTTAACGACCCCGTAATTGCATTTAATTTAGTGGCATTTTTAGGATTCTTTTTATCGTTTCTGTTTTTCTATTTTTTTCTACGTATTTATTTTAATGAAATCATATCTTTTTCAGCAGCGCTATTTTTTCATTTTTCCGCATACAGGATTTTAAATATTTACATCAGGGGGGCGCTTCCAGAATTTTTCGCTGCGGTATTTATGCCTTTACTTTTAATAGGAATGTATTTGGCAATTCAAAAAAAGAATATTAATGGATATTTTTTAGTCGGTATTTCTATAGCGTTAATTTCTCTTACGCATCCATTTATGTTAGTTATTGGCGCATTTCTAGCTGGTCCATATTTATTATTTTTAATTTATGAAAATAAACTTTTAAAATTAAATTCATTAAAGGAGACTTCAGGTTTGGCAATAATTTCTTTAATAGGATTTGGAATTTCAGGTTATTTTATTCTTCCGCTTTTCTTAGAAATAAAATATTTTTATTATGGACTTACAAGCAATCATCTAACTCCAGGAAATTTTTTATCACTACAAAATTATACAGACACTAATTGGTATTACTTTACCGAGATAAATATTTTACCTCGTGGATTTGTAGTAAATTTTGGACTTTTGGAAACTTTAATTATTGTTTTGGGAATAATTTTTGTTTTATTAATTAAGATTAGAAAGATAAAATTAAAAAATAATTCTTTACTAATCTTCGCAATTCTTGTTAGTGTTGGAATAATTTTTTTTACTACTTCTTTATCAAAACCGATATATGAAAATATTAATTTTTTGGGAAATATTCAGTTCCCGTGGAGACTTCTTTCAGTTCTGATTTTTTTGCCGTCAATAATTGTTGCTGTAATACTGGATAAGATTAATAGTAAGGCGCTAATATTATGTTTTATTATATTAATTTGCATATTAAGAACTCCAGAACTTTATGGAAAAAACTATGTAAAGTTTCCAGATAGTTATTATTTATTCACAAATCTCAATCTTCATGCGATCGTTATGAATCCCATCTGGACAGGTAAAAGCGAAGATTATCCTGTAAAAAAGGAAAAGATACAGATTCTTGAAGGAAACGGCAAGATTCTAGAGAAAAAAGTGAATAACTCTTCTAGAAATTACATCATTCAAGCATACACTCCATTGAAGATGGTAGATTACACATTCTATTTTCCAGGATGGAATTTATACATTGATAATAGACCTGCTCCTATTGAATTCCAGGATCCTAACCAAAGAGGTGTAATTACATATCAAGTTCCCCCTGGAAGACACACGATAGATTTAAAGTTCGAGGATACACGTGTAAGGAGATTGGGTAAAATTATATCTTTGTTTTCAATTATTTCCTTTTCTGTGCTATTCTTATTTAGGCGTAAAATTACGATTAATAAATGAAATTATCAGTAGCTATCGCAACATTTAACGAAGAAAAAAACATTGAAAAATGTCTAAATTCGATAGAAGAAATTGCGGATGAGATTGTAATCGTGGATGGATCATCAAATGACAGGACTGTAGAGATTTCCGCTAAATTTAATGCCAAGATAATAGTCACAACTAATCCTCCTGTTTTTCATATTAATAAGCAGAAAGCTATTGACGCGTCCTCGGGCGATTGGGTTCTTCAATTAGATGCAGATGAGATAGTAAGTAAAAAACTCTCTGATGAAATAGAAAGCGTTATAAAAATGTCAAATGAGGAAATAGAGGAATATGAAAAAAATATCCCCGATCTGTTTAAAAGACATCAGGATATATTAAAAGTAAGAGATGGGCAAATTGGCGATGAGACTGGTAGTTATAATGCTTTTTTTATTGCAAGGTCTAATTATTTCCTGGGGAGATTTTTAAAATACGGAGGTGTATATCCCGATGGAGTTATAAGACTATTTAGAAGAAATAAGGCTAGGCTTCCTCAAAAGGATGTACATGAACAATACGTAGTTGATGGGAGAGTAGGTTGGTTAAAGGAAAATTTACTTCATTATGATTCGCCGACTTTTTCTAAATATATAAAAAGAAACAATAGATATACCACGCTTATGGCTAAGCAATTTAGAGAACAAAAATTGTCCAAAAATCCTCTAACTGCATTAAATTATTTGATAATAAAACCTGTCTATTGGTTTATTTTAACATTTATAAGACATAAAGGGTTTATGGATTTATGGCAGGGATTTGTTTTTTCGTTTTTTTCTTCGCTTCGATTTCCGGTAGCATATATAAAGTATTTATCATCTAATTGAAAATTAAAGAATTTATTAATAAATTTTCTTCCAACTACTTACTTATATTAGTAGTGCTCTTTGGTATTTTACTGCGGTTTTATAATTTTCCGAAGAGATATGGCTTTGATTTCGATGCTGCAAGAGACAGTTTAGTTGCCTCACTATTTTTAGAAAAACTTTCTTTTCCTTTGACAGGTGCTGCATCCTCTGTAGCTCCATTTAATTTTGGTCCATGGTATTACTGGGGGCTAATTATTTTTGAAAAAATTATCCCGATTTACGGTTCCTGGATTTTGATTGGCATAATTAGTGTATTAACGATAATAGTTGCTTATAAAATTGGTGAAAGATTGGAAAATAAAAACTTTGGATTAATACTTGCTGGGATTTTCGCATTGTCTCCTTCGCAAATAACTTTATCTACAACTCTTAGTAATCCAAGTATAATTCCGTTTTTTTCTGGATTAATTATTTTATTTTTTGTTTCATATTTAAATACAAAAAAGTCTGTGCATGTTTTTTTAATGACTCTATTCTTATCAATGGGGATTACAATCCATTTTCAATTAGCAGGATTTATTATCTTTCCAGCTTTAATCTTTTTATTCTATAAAAATCGTTTTAAGAATATTCTTTCAGCTGCTTTGGGATTTTTAATTCCACTAATACCTATAGCTATTTATGATATGAATAATAATTTTTATAACTTAAAAGGTCTCATATTTTATTTAACGCAATCCAGGGAGAATGTTTATGTAGCAAATAGATGGCTTTTTTATGTGAGAGATTTCTGGCCGAAATTTTTAAGTGAAACTTTAGGGTTAAATTTGATTATTTCGGTCTTAATAGTCGCCTCGCTAGGATTTTTGTTTTTGTACATGGGTTATAAAAAGCTTTTAAGCAAAAAACATTTTATGATTATTTTGGCATTTATTTTTAACTTTATACTTCTTAGATATTTTCCTTCTCAAAAACCAATTTACTATTTGTATTTCCTGCAAATTTTTATTTTCATATTTTCCGGATATTTATTATTTAAAATTTCTGAATTTAAGAAATTAAGACTGATTACCTTTTTAATTGGCATTTTTCTTATTGGTTTAAATATTAATAAAAATATAAATATAATAAAGTCAGAGTCTTCAAATAGGGAAGTGGTTAATATTAAAAATAACTTAATAAATAAATATCCAGATAGTAAATTTAATGTTTATTATTGTGATTTTAGGACGAGTGAGGGGATGGGACTAGCATATTTATTAAATAAACAAAATTTACTTTCTAGTGAAGGAGAAAAAGTAATTCTAGATTCTAATTGCAGCACTACAATTAGTATTATCAATATGTCTCCTAATGAATTGAAAAATATGCAAGTACATAAAAGTTATTAAATGTTTAATAAAATAATTGAAAATAGAAAAATAATGTTTTGGTATTTAGCTGCTAGTTTTATTCCATTTATTATTTCCATATCAGACATATATTTTGGAAGAATTGCATTTTGGTATGATCCTGCAAGAGATTTTCTACTTGCTCTTAAAAATTTAGAAAACCCTACGTTCATTGGACAGCCTTCTGGTCTTCCAGGCCTGTTCTACGGGCCATATTGGATATGGATAATTAGTGTTCTCGCGTTGATATCGAAAGATCCAAGGATTATTGCTTTTTTTCTTTTAACAGTTCCATACTTTACGATTTTTCCATTTTTACTTTATAAAATTTCTAAAAGTTGGGGATTATTTATTTTTATATCAATGTGGTTATTATTTATTTTGAATTTTGGAAGTTATGCAAAACAAATATGGAATGTTCACTATGGTGCTATTTTTTTAATTATTTCGATTTATCTATTTATAAATCCCGAAAATAAAAAATACAGTAAAAGCTTAAACTTTATTTTTTTAGGATTTTCAGTTGGGTTAATTACAAATTTTCACCTTTCGTTTGGAATTCCAACAGCGGGTGCATTTATTTTTTCACTACTCTTCACGCACATATTTGAAAATAGAAAAAAAATCATTGAATCATTCAGTTTATTGTTAAAAAAACTTTTCTTATTTATTATGGGAATTTGTGTCTCATTTTCACCGTTTTTGCTATTTGAAGTTAGGCATAACTTTATCCAAACAAAAACATTTATTAAGGCAATTACAAACTCTATAGTTTATAACACGGCTTCAGTTGGTCAAACTGGTATGACAGATCAAGATATACTGAATAGTTTTTTTGATAAATTCACTGATTTATTGGGAATTCCTCTACAAAATATAAATTTAATATTTGGATTTATTTTTATTATTTCTCTGGTTGTTCCCTTGCTTAAAAAGACAAAGTTAGAAATTTTTGAAAAAAGACTATTAGTATTAATATTTTTTATTTCTGTTTTTCTTTTAACATCATTTATTTTTAATGAGAATCCAACATGGGGTTACTATTTTATAGGAGTAGAGA
This sequence comes from uncultured Gammaproteobacteria bacterium, assembly GCA_964366705.1. Taxonomy (GTDB): domain Bacteria; phylum Patescibacteriota; class Microgenomatia; order Levybacterales; family UBA12049; genus 2-01-FULL-39-10-A. Next base: position 10,304 of record CAYIUZ010000012.1, read on the forward strand.
TTTTATTCCTGCTTTTCATTGGTTTATTTTTAAGCAAGCTTTCATATGGTAAATATTTGATTTTATTTTCCATTACTCTTGCTCTTTTATCTAGAAGCGAAGATGTTCAGAGAATTTTTGAAAAAAATAACTATACCAACTCTGATTTAGGAACTAGGAGTTATATTGCTGAATCCATATTTAATGATGCTGAGAGAAATTTTCAGTATATAGCTTATAGCTCAGCAATTTATACATACGAATATGATTACTTATTTAATTGGCAAGATGAGAGAAACGATAAAAGTGTTGATCAAAATTCTAGTTTAGTTTATGTAATTATTCCAAAAGTAAGTAGAGTTACGGAGATTGATTTTATTAACTACAGAACACCTTCTGAAAAATATAAATTACTTAAGAAATGGAATTTTCCAGATGGCACAAATGTTTATAAAATGTTAAAAAAATAATATGAAGATAAATTATAAGTTAGTACTACTGGTAA
>CAYIUZ010000013.1:0-10668 GCA_964366705.1 uncultured Gammaproteobacteria bacterium
TGTGTTTGGTGTTTGGAGTTTTATATTAATTTTGGGATGTTTTATGTACTCAATAAAATATTAGGGATATGTTTCGATCAGATTTTTTGAATTTTTGGTAAAGTTTTTTTGTTGCGTTGAATAGAATAGTTTTTGCGGTCTGAATTTTCTTTAAAAAAAGCTTGTTAATCTTTGATGTTTAAGCTTTTTTCAACTTTTCACCATCTTAAGATGTGAAAAATATACTGTCAAGGTGTACTAAATATATCAATAAAATTCAAATCCTATAAATATTCAAATTACTGGTTGAAAAAAAGTCTTTTTTTGTTATTATCTACTAGTGTTTTGGATTATCAATAGAACCTTTCTTGCTACTTGTCTGATAATTCTTGATGTTTTACTTTTAATAAACATCCAAAACAAAAAAAACTCAACAGTTGTAATCACAGAGAAACCAAAAACTATCACTTTTATAGATACTAATTCTACTAGTATTGGGACAAAGAGAATAATTATCCCTAAGTCTCAAATTACTAAACCCCCAACTTCTATACGAACTCCAACCCGAGGGGTTGAGATTGCCCAAAATAATTCAAGGTCCGACCTTAACTCAGGCTCAAACCAAGGTCCGTCCTTGGTTATGCAAAATTCTACATCAGATCTTCTTCAGCAAATAAATAATTTTCGCGGATCTAAAGGGCTAGGCACCATTCAAACGGATCCATATACATGTGCATTTGCAAATACCAGAGCTGCGGAAATTACCTCTGCTTTTAATCATGACGGATTTTCTAGTCGCTTAAACTCTAAGAGTCTTCCTTACCCCTCATACTCAGAAATAACTGAAAATATAGCTATGAATTCCGATAAAAATGCAGTTATACAAGGCTGGATCGATTCACCGGGACATAATGAAAACATGCTTAAAAACACTCCATATGCTTGCATTGGAAAATCAGGAGATTATTATGTGTATGAATCTTGGCGTCCCTAGCCTTAGATACTAGTGACTAGATAGTAGATACTAAGGAAGAGCTTTTAACAAACTAGCAACTAATATCTAGTATCTATTTACTATTTCGCTTATAATATTACCTCAGCAAAATGGATTATATAAATATTAAAGGTGCCCGAGAGCATAACCTAAAAAACATAGACCTTAAAATCCCAAAAAATAAACTGGTGGTTTTTACAGGTCTTTCTGGCAGCGGAAAATCATCCCTCGCTTTTGACACTATTTACGCCGAAGGACAAAGGCGATATGTAGAAAGTCTTTCTTCTTATGCCAGGCAGTTTCTTGGAGTAATGAAAAAGCCTGATGTAGATCTGATTGAAGGATTGTCACCAGCTATTTCAATTGATCAAAAATCCACTTCCAGAAACCCCAGGTCTACTGTAGGAACTGTTACAGAAATCTATGACTACTTAAGACTTTTATTTGCGAGAATTGGACATCCCCATTGCCCTAACTGCGGTAGAGAAATTTCCAAAATTTCACCTGAGCAAATAACAAATCAAATAATGGAGTTTCATGCATCTCAAGGAGCAAAACAAGTTAAAATTATGATCTTGGCTCCAATTGTAAAAGACCGGAAAGGTGAGTATGGACAGGTTTTCGAGGATCTTCGAAAAAGAGGATATAAGCAGGTTAGAGTAGACAAACATGTTTTTGATTTGTCTGAAGAATTAGTGCTGATTAAAACCAACAAACACTCAATTGAAGTCATAATCGACAAGATCATGCTGAATGACAAAACAGATCGCTCAAGGGTCTCAACTGACATTGAGCAAGCCCTTAAATTCGGTGAAGGCGAAATAATTTTAGCAGTCATAAAAGATCAAGGATTTGAAATCCCCCAGACTCCAAAGAAAATGGAAGATCATCTTTTCTCAACTAAATTTGCTTGTCCAGTGTGTAATATTTCAATCGCAGAAGTAGAGCCTCGTATATTTTCTTTTAACACCCCTCATGGAGCATGTCCAAGCTGTAATGGTCTAGGAAATATCCTTACAGTGGACCGAGATTTAGTTTTTAATAATAATCTTACAATTCTGGAAGGAGGAATTTTGCCTTTCTCAAACCTTCTTTCCCATGACACATGGTTCACTAGAACATTTAAGACATTTGCCCAGGCTAATGGAATCCCAGTAAATGTAAGACTTTCTGATATTCCAAATAAGAAAAAAAATATTCTGCTTAAAGGAACTGGGGACAAAGAATATTTTGTTCATGGAGAAAATAGATGGGGAAGAGATACTACTATTACTGAGAAATTCCCCGGAGTTCTGGAAGAACTAAAAAATAGATATCAGGACACTGACTCAATGTTTTTCAAATCACAAATTGAAAAATTTATGAGATATGAGGTTTGCCCAGTGTGTTTTGGTTCCCGACTCAGAAAAGAGGCCATGGCTGTAACAATTGATGGAAAATCTATAGTTGAAGTAGGTAACATGTCCATAGATAAGTCTCTTTCTTTCATAGTGTCACTCAATAGCAAGATCAGCGAAAGAGAAGAATCAATCGGAAAATTAATTTTAAAAGAAATAAGGGAACGCCTTACTTTTCTTAGTGATGTAGGACTAGATTATTTAACTCTTTCAAGAGGCGCTGAAACTTTAGCTGGAGGAGAAGCTCAGAGAATTAGGCTTGCATCTCAAATTGGATCCGGCCTAACAGGAGTTTTATATGTTCTTGATGAACCATCAATCGGACTTCACCAGAAAGATAATAAAAAACTTATCGAAACCCTAATTAAGCTTAAAAATTTAGGAAATACAGTTCTAGTCGTAGAACACGATGAAGAAACCATGGAAGCTTCAGATTACATTGTAGATTTTGGACCGGCTGCAGGAGAAGGCGGGGGACAAATTATATTTGAAGGAACAACGGAAGAAATTAAAAAAGACAAAAATTCTATAACCGGGGCATATCTTTCAAAAAGAAAAAAAATAAAAGTTGAAAGTGCAAATCCAAATGGCATTAATGATAAATTAATTATAAAAGGCGCTAGAGAACATAATCTTAAAAATATAGATGTAGAATTTCCACTCGGAAAACTAATTGTTGTAACTGGTGTTTCAGGAAGCGGAAAATCTACTTTAATTAATGACATTTTGTATCATGGACTTAAGCAACTGGAAGATCCATTCCATAGAGAAAAACCAGGAGAGCATGATAATATTCAAGGTTATGAAAATATAAAACATATTTACTCAATCGATCAGTCCCCAATTGGACGCACTCCACGAAGTAATCCTGCAACTTATACCGGAGCTTTTAATTATATAAGAGAAATTTTTGCAAAGACTAAAGATGCAAGGCTTAAAGGATACGGTCCAGGCAGATTTTCATTCAATGTAAAAGGTGGAAGATGTGAAGCATGTGAGGGAGAGGGACAAATAAAAATAGAGATGCAATTTTTGCCGGACGTTTATATAACTTGCGAAGAATGCGCCGGAAAACAGTACAACAAAGAAGCCTTGGAAGTTTTATTTAATGGAAAAAATATTTCAGAAGTTTTAAATATGAGCGTCCTAGAGGCAGCAAATTTCTTTAATTTTATTACTCCACTAAGTAATAGGCTTTTAACCCTTAATGACGTCGGGCTTTCTTATGTAAAATTAGGACAACCCGCTCCAACTCTTTCAGGTGGAGAAGCACAGCGTGTAAAGCTTGCATCAGAACTTTCTAAAAGAGGCTCTCACGCTCTATATTTATTAGACGAACCCACATCTGGGCTTCACTTCGCAGATTTAGAAAAACTTCTTCATGTTCTAAGAAAATTGGTAGACATCGGCAACACGGTAATAGTAATTGAGCATAACCTTGATATTATTAAGAATGCAGACTATATAATAGATTTAGGTCCAGATGGGGGAGAACGAGGAGGAAATTTAATAGCAACGGGAACTCCTGAGGAAATTGCTAAAAACCCCGCCTCCTACACGGGACACTTTTTGAAAAAAGTTTTATCCCGTTAAATCGAGTCTATGAAAAAATTTCTGCCTTTTTTTCTTTTAGCAATATTTGCAATTTCTGCAACAACTGCATATGCACAGGAAAAATTTTCTACTTTTTATAACGTCACCTATCAGATAAGCGAAAATCAAACCACCAAGGTCATCATGGATATTGATCTTAGAAATAATACTACTGGTTTTTACGCAGGCAGTTACAAAATTCAGACCGGATTCGAAGATATTTCAAACATTAAAGCATCAGATCTCGGTGGGCAACTTAATGTTAAGTCTACAAAAAACGATAAGGGAACCCAGCTTTCATTTGATTTTATAGAAAAAGTTGTCGGGATAAATGAAACCCAAAAGTTTACAGTAAGTTTTGACACCCTTGAAATTGCTAAAAACTATGGGAGTATTTGGGAAGTAAATATTCCTGGTATCACTAATCAAGAGGAATATGCATCTTTTAATACATCTGTCGTCGTTCCAGGGTCTTTTGGTAAACCATCAATAATAAAGCCCTTTATTCCAAGCGCAACTGCTTCAGGAAATACCATAAAATTTTCAAAGAAGGACTTAGGAAAATCGGGCATCTCAATAGCCTATGGTGAAAATCAAATTTATTCATTTGATCTTACTTACCATTTAAGAAACAGAAATCTTTATCCTGTGGTTACAGAGATCACGATCCCTTCAAATAATAATTATCAGGAGATTAATATTTCAGAAATGAATCCGAAGCCTATCGATGTCATTATTGATCCCGATGGAAATTGGATGGCAAAATACAGACTCCTTCCTTCAGAAGATTATGACGTTAGGGTATTAGGAAAAGCTAAGTTATCCTATAAACCTCGCAAAATTAACATTTCAGAGGATGAAAGAAAAACATATTTAAAGCCGCAGAAATATTGGGAAGTAACGGATCCTGAAATCAGAAAATTAGCGAAAGAATTAAGAACTCCTGAAGCTATTTATAAATATACAGTTGAGAATTTAAAATATGACACTGGTAGAGTAAAAGAAGTACAAGTTAGGGCAGGAGCAAAAGGAGTTTTGTCAAACAAAAATTCTGCAGTGTGTCTGGAATTTACTGATTTATTTGTGGCTCTTAGCAGAGCTGCTGGAATTCCCGCTAGAGCGGTTGAGGGATATGCAAATACAAATAATTCCGCAAAGCGTCCTCTTTCTCTTTTGAAAGATGTTCTACATTCCTGGCCACAGTATTATGATGATGATAAAAAAACCTGGATAATGGTAGATCCAACATGGGAAAATACGACGGAGGGAATTGATTATTTTAATGTTTTTGATTTTGATCATTTAGCATTTACCATAAAAGGGGTGGATAGTGAGTATCCTGTTCCTGCTGGGGGGTATAAAATTCCCGGTCAAAAAAGCACTCAGGATGTGAAAGTAACTACTTCAGAAGAGTTTAAAGATGAGCTCCCAACACTACGTGCTTCTACTAATTTTGAGGATGTATATCTTGGGGGACTTTCAGTAAACGGAGAAATTATTGTAACGAATAATTCTGGAGTTTTGGCGCCTAATCAAACCGTAAAGGTAGAATCAGACAGCCTAAATCCTAAAATTCAAAATTTGTACTTCGATAAAATTCCCCCATATGGAAAAAGAGTTATTCCAGTTAAATTTAAAGCAAAACATTTTTTGACAAATGAAACAGATACAATTAAAATATCGATCGGTAAAGAGGTTATTGAAAAAAATATAGTTATTTCACCTTTTTATAAACATATTTACTTTATAATAGGAGTTCTAGGAGCATTATCAATTGGATTATTCACGCTTACACTATCAGTCATTATCAGAAAAAGAAGGCGTATATCTCTTTACAAATAGCGAAGGGGAGGTAATCTATGTGGGAAAAGCCAAGAACCTTCGTAAGCGTGTTTCTTCCTATTTCTTAAATAAAGACTTGGGCCCTAAAACTCAAGCGCTAGTTGAAAAAGTAGATAAGATTAAAACCATTCACACCAACTCAGAACTTGAATCACTTCTCTTAGAAGCTAACCTAATTAAAAAATACACTCCAAAATATAACATAAGACTAACTGACGGAAAAAGTTATATCAGAGCAAGAATTACAGTTGGGGACGAAGCTCCAAAAGTTTTATTAGCGAGACGAGAGGAAGATTCTAAGTCCATTTATTTTGGTCCGTTTCCTTCTTCAACTGATTTAAAAGTTGTTTTAAAAATTGTCAGAAGGATTTTTCCATATCAATCCGTTTTAAATCATCCAAAAAGAAATTGTCTTTACTTTCATTTAGGACTTTGTCCATGTCCACCGATGTTTAAAACCCCGGAGCAAACCCGTGAATACAAAAAAAATATTAAATACATAGTTCAATTTTTTAGTGGCGAAACAAAAAAAATTATTAAAGAGTTAGAAAAAGAGAGAGATAAATTTAGCCGTATAGAAAGTTATGAGTCTGCTTTGCAGGTCCAGAAGAAAATTGATGCAATTATTCTTATTACAACTCCACGTAAATCTGCTTTTGATTACGAAATGAATCCAAATTTAAGAAGCGACACAAGAAGCGAAGAACTAGAAGAGCTTAAAAATGCACTCACATCAAACGGGGTACAGGTTAACAAACTTGAAAGAATTGAATGCTATGACATTTCTAATATTTCAGGAAAATTTGCAACAGGATCTATGGTCGTTTTTACTGATGGCGAGAGAGATTCTTCGGAGTATAGAAGATTTAAAATTAAACGCCCACCAAGAGTTGTGCCAAATGACTTTGCGATGATGCAGGAAGTTCTTCAAAGAAGAATTCAACATAAAGAATGGCCTTTACCTGATCTTGTGATAGTAGACGGTGGAAAAGGACAAATTTCTTCAGCAAATAAAGCATTGTTTGACGCAAAGGTAAACGTTCCACTTATCGGAATTGCTAAAAAAGAAGAACTTCTAATCACAACTGACTTTAAAGTAATAAGACTTTCCAAAACTTCGAAGGGATTAACTTTAGTAAGGCGTATTAGAGATGAAGCTCACAGATTCGCCATAACTTATCACAAGAAGCTTAGAAGCAAATATTTTCTGGCTAGTAGCAAATAGCAGGTAGCACGTAGCGTGTGGTAGGATTGAATAAGAACTATGTTTAGGTTCGAAAAGCTATTAATTTGGCACGAATCAATTAAGTACAGTAAGAATATTTATAAGATTTCTGAAACGTTACCCATCCACGAACAGTTTGGTTTAAAACCACAGATAAAAAGAGCCGCTTTATCCATCTCAAGTAATATTGCAGAAGGATCTGGAAGTGCAAGTTCAAAAGATTTTAGTCGCTTCTTAGATATTGCCATCAAGTCCACAATTGAAACTGTTTCTCAATTGCTATTCGGGAAAGAAATGAATTACTTCAAAGAAAAAGAGGTTCTCGTCTTATATGATCAGGCAGAATTGCTAATTAAACGAATACAATCATTTAAAAAATCACTAAAGTAGTTATTCCGCAAACCGCCATCTGCTACATGCCATACGCTATTTTCTATTTAAAGTATAGGTATAGGGGAAAAAGAGGAAAGCTGCCGGCATATCATCAATTAAATATTTCTGGAAATCATCATAAATCTTTTTTCGCTCGTCCTTAGCATAAATTTGCCTTCCATCTTCAAGAAGTTTATCGATTCTTAAATTTCTATAATTTGTAATGTTGCTTGGTTGACCCGTATGCCAGAGCGTGTACTGGTCAGGATCCTTAAGAACCGGAAGCTCACCCAGAAAAACTTGATAATTAACGGGGACTCCCTCAACTCTTTCAATTTCCGTTCCAATTCCAATCTCTTTCCAGTATTTTGAAACTTCTTTGGCTAAATTTTCATACTGAGGTAAAGTTTTTAGACTTATCTTTGTTCCGCTTTTTGTAGCTTCTGTTTCTTCTAATTGAATCGCTACATACTCCAAATCTTTTTGGAACTTTTCAGCTGGATTATTAAACCAATACCCATCCTTATAAGGAGTGTGTGTTCTTTTTCCGTCCTTAAAATCATCAGGGAGAGAGTAAGCGAGAGCTTTTCTAATTTTTTTGTCAGATAGTGTTGAATCAGAATTATTAAAAAACAAAGTTACGATTTTTGTTTCGTTAATATTTTTTGAAATCTTTGTGTTTTTAAAACTATCTAAACTTACATTTCTTTCATAATCTAAATTGTTTATATCAACTATTGACGTAACTTCGCCCAGTACATAAGCATGTTTTAAGGCTTCCTGAGTATAATAAAAAATATATTCTATTTTTTCTTTATCTTTACCAGAAGTTAGCTGAATACTTCTTATAAATTCACCGTTAGTTTTTATGTCCCCAATTTTATAATTTGATACACCAACATAATTTTTCTTAAATACTTTGTAGTTGGCGAGGGTAACAAGGAAAGGTGAATACTTATCTTTTAATTTAAAAACTATTACGTGTTTTGCAGGCCGCTCAATTGCTACATCCTGAAAATTATAGTTTATGGATTTAGAATCCAGCTCTTTGCCATCAGAAAATTCTAAACCTTCCTTAAGATAGAAAATAAATGTTTTTCCCCCGTCTTTAACTTCCCAGGATCTTGCTAAATCAGGCAATACTTCACCTTTTGGAGATATCCTGGTGAGTCCGCGGGAAGCTTTCATCTGAATTATTTCCGGGAGATTACTAGGAAGATCTCTTTCGGAATAGATTCCAGCGATTCCAATACTATGGTGATTAATAACGGGTAATTTAGAAACGAAGAAATTGCGGTTTAGAAATAAAATTAGAATTACAGCAAATCCCAGTACGAAAGAGGCGAGGATTGTCTTTCCCCATTTTTTTAAGAAGGCTTTTAAAAGCCAAAAAACGAGTCTTTTTCTTTTCAAAAAAATCATAACGCCTTATTAGGGGATAAGAAGCAAAATTGAGAAAATTGCGAAAACAACAGCTAATATTACAGTTAAATAAACCAAGAGTTTTTCGACACTTCTTCTGCTTCTAAAAGTCTCTCCGCTCCCTCCAAAACTTGCTGATAGACCTGAGCCCGCAACCTGCATTAGAATAACACCGATAAGAAGTACTGCGACAATTGCTTCAAGAATTACTAGAATCATAGAGGTATTATACCCTCAATTTACCATTTTTTGCAACCTGCCCGCCTCAAATCGCTCCGTGAGCCGTATTCGCACAGAATGGAACAGGCGAACGGCAAGATTCGGTGGGTCAAATTAATCCTTCGTGAGCCACTTGAAAAAATTAATAATTAGAGCTAAAACTGCAGCGGAAACTATGAAAGCCGTAAGAGTGTTAAACTTTATAATCGGAATTATAAATCCACCCCAGGAAAATCCATTAAAAGTAAATGCGGAGACTGAAATATTAGGAGCAAAAATTGTGAGCAAATAAAGAAGGATAGCATTTGTGATAAAAGAAAAAAGTCCTAAGGTAATCATATTAAGAGGAAGGGAGAAGATATTTATAATAGGTTTTACGATCATATTTAGAACAGTAAGGATTAGGCCAGCTGCAATTAACGTCTGATAACCTCCAGTTACTCTTACTCCTGCAATAATTTCGGACAAGACAAAAAGTGAGATCGAATTAAATGTAATATTTTTTAGAATTCCTCGCACATCATTAGGTTAGCAAATTAGACTTGAAATGAAAAGCGCTCAAGCGTATTATAGAAAAACTTATGGATTCAGTTAAATGTCCTCATTGCGGAAAACAAGTTGAACTCTCAGAAGCTATCGTTCATGAACTCCAAGCCCAGGTCAGAATTGAAGAAGCTAAGAAATTAAAAGCGGAGTTTGAAGAAGAAAAAGCTAAAGAAAAATTAGAGAATGAAAAAAAACTCCGGGAAGAATTTGAAGAATTAAATAAAAAAAACGCATCGGAAATGGAGGAGATGAAAAGAAAGGAAAAATTCCTCGCAGAAAAATTAGTTCATGAACAGGAAGAAAGAGAAAAAGCTGAAGAAAGAATAAAACGAGACGCCATTAAAAACGCAGAAGAAGCTCAAGTCTTAAAACTTAAGGAAAAAGATATTCAGATGGACCAAATTAAGCGCCTTGCAGAAGATTTAAGAAGAGCTAACGAGGACTTAAAGAAAAAATTGGAACAAGGCTCCCAACAGCTTCAAGGCGAAGCCTTAGAACTAAATTTAGAAGAAAAATTAAAAGAAACATTTCCAAATGATGAATTTGTGCCAATTCCAAAAGGAGTAGAAGGTGGAGATATTTGGCAAAAAGTAAAATTCCAAGGAAAAGTAGTAGGTTCAATTATTTGGGAGACTAAAAGAACAAAGTCCTGGAGTAAGGGATGGCTTACGAAGCTTAAAGAGGATGCAGGAAAGGTCTCCGCCACTGAAGCCATAATTGTTTCTCAAGTACTCCCTGAGGATTCAACTTCTTTTGACAGAATTGACGGAGTTTGGATAACGACATATGAGCATGCACTAAGTATTTGCAGGTACGTTAGATTTTTAATTACCAGTGTTACTAATGCTAAATCCTCTGCAAACCATACGGAAGAAGAGTGGGGGAAAATTAGAGATTATATGATGAGTGACGACTTTAAACACAGAATGCAGTCTCACTTCGATAATGTAAATGGACTTCGCACTTCACTTCAAGCTGACCAAAGAGCAACAACTTTAAGATGGAAAAAACAGGAAGATTTAATTAAAAAACTGGATATTAATATGACTAATTTCTATGGTGAATTAAAATCGACTGTC
>CAYIUZ010000014.1:0-10400 GCA_964366705.1 uncultured Gammaproteobacteria bacterium
TCCCTACACGACGCTCTTCCTATCTTAAGAGGATTAGTAAACTATGTCAAACTATTTCACTTCTAGGACGCCTTCTTTGGGGATTATGTGAAACCAGATTTTACCTCTGTTGAATTCTATCTCTTCACCTTCTTCGTCAGTTATTACAGTTTGAGCTGTTCTTGTCTTCTTGCTCCAGGATCCCTCGATTTCTTTTCCGTCCATAAGCATTACAGCGTCTCCAGTGCCAACGGTGTCATATAAAAGATGTGCATTATTCTCATAACCATCATTTGCGCTACTTTCCGCCTGATAAAGAACTACTATGTTTTTAGCGGTTACAGGTTTATTTGTATTTTTATCTAAGTGCGAGACTCCACCGTTTTTTCTACTGTATTCATTTGATACTTTGTCATATGTCCAATCTACAAAGTACTCATCGTATCCATCCCAATGCTCTATATGAATAGTTTTAGTGCTTCCTCTAGACCCGCTTGCAGCTTCATCCTTAAATTTATATGGAGTAAATCCTTCGTCCCAAGGAGTCCCATCTTCACCCTCTGCGCCAAGACCTCTATCTTCCTGCGCAAATTCCCAAAGCTTACTTGTTGTGGAATACATCGTGTGCTCGGTAGCTGTAGCATGCCCTAATCTATTATAATCTCTCCAGAAAGTTGGGAATCCAATTGAGAACTGATTAAGGTCATTATAGCCACCCCATCCATAGTCATTTATTTGAGATAGTGCATCTGCTGGGCCAGGGGTATTTGCGCCTCCTACATGGGCATACAACGGGCTGTCGCCGTATTCTGACATCCAATCAAGAAAATATGTTCTTGCGCTTCTAATAGGCCCTACTTGAACAGGAGCATTACAATAATAAATATTTAGAGTTCTTGTAATTCCCCCTTCAGCTACTGCCTCGTAAGTAATGTCTGCTGCATTTAATCCTGATTGAGGTCTTGCGTTCTCGTGATTTTCGATCATTACCCCAAGCGGCCTGTGTTTTTCCCACCAGTCTTTTTGCTGCTTAGAATATTTTGCGCCATTTAGAGGGCATGCTTCTGTTTTAGGTAGTGAATCGTCGAAAACAATTTCCCCATCAGCGCCTTTAGTGGTTGGTGGAATGGGCGAAGTAAATCTTTGCGCTAATGGAGATTTGGCAAACAAGAAGTATGAAGCACCAGTAGTAAGCAAATAAACAACAAAGGCAATTAGAATAATCTTTTTATCTTTAAGCATAAATTATGATTTCTTTAAACTTCCCGTTTCGCAAGCTTCAGCGAGGCGAGCCAGCTTCTTTCAAAGCTTTCTTTTCATCATCGGACAGCTCATGCTCTGTGCCTTTACCGTTTATAACTTTCTTAATATACCATCTAAGACCGGATCTAGAATAGAGCCCCGAAATAATTACTCCTGTATCAGTACTGTCTAATAAAGACAGTATGAAACTTTGATCTCCTCCTGTGTCTTTGAATGGATTAAATCGTAAAAGGCCAACTTTCTGAATGTGAAATTGACCCTCTTGTCCTATTCTATCACATAGGATTCGTAACATTTCAATATCCTTTTTAGTTTGAGTTTGTGATTTTAAAACATTTTCTAATATTGCTTTTAATCCATCTTTTCCTACGCCTTCCGAGAGCTTATTATAGTGAACAAGCATTCTCCAGAAAAGAATCGTCAAGAAAACTGTCCAGAGAGAAACAACCAATAGTATTATGAGCGTGACGGTTCCTAGCATTGTGTTCCATTGTTACTCCTTGACAGGCATGATGTCAATAGTGTATCTTGCCTTATGTAGCTTTAATTCAAGGCTACAGTCTAAAAATGGCAAAGAAGAAAACTAGAAAACAAAAGATTCTTGCCGATTCTCGACACATCGTCTATCACCTTGAAAACGAAACATCTGCTCAAGTAAGTCGCCCTCGTGAGAAAAAACAGATAATTGACTTCCCCAATATAGCTAAGGCTTCACAAACAGTAGTAATTGGATCTTACCCTCATGTAATTAAAGATTTAAGAAAAACTGCTACAGTTACTGGCGTTATTCTTCTTGCTCAGATAATCCTTTTTATAGTTTTAAATAGCATGTAAGTTTTTACTTATATTGAAGGGGGGTGAATTATTATGGCAGAAATGTATTGTGTAAAATGTAGAGCTAAGAGAGATGATCCTAGTGCTACACCAGTAACCATGAAAAATGGAAAACCTGCAATGAAAGGAAAGTGTCCAGTCTGTGGTACAGGAATGTACAAGATCGGAAAAGCTTAACTAGCAGATTTCTTTCTTGGACATCCTTAATTTGGAATCCAAGAAACACTATTGAAATCCCCTGCCTTTTGGTGGGGGATTTTTCTTTTTACCTCGCAAGGTGAGACCTTTTAAGGCTGCTTGAGAAATTTAGTTCTTAAGTATACTACTATGTAGTAGCATACTTTTAGAAGGCTTTTGGAAAAATAGTTTTTTTTATTTTTTACTGTCAAGAGGGTAAATTCAAGCTTTTTGAGACCAATATAAATATATAAATTTACTATTTTTATAAGGGTGTAAAATCCTCTAATAAAAAGAAAAATCAAGGTCACGGCAATACAAATGAAGATTAAGCCGTTTGATATAAAATCAAACGTTTCTAAAGCAACTTATTTTATTGAACAAATATTTAAAAAAGGGCATTGTGATTTAATAGTTTTCCCTGAAGATTTTATTACCGGTCCAATTCCTTATAATTTAGAATTTGCCCAAGATGAAGAATCAGACTCAATTCAAGCATTCCAACATATTGCAAAGAAATATAAGACTCACATTGTTTGCGGATCAGTAATTAAGAAGACCGAAAACAAATACTTCAACGCTTCATTCTTGATCAATGATAAAGGTAGAATTATTCTTGAATACAGGAAAAATAACTTATGGCATCCTGAAAGACGATATATAACTCCTGGTAATCAAATACAAGTAGTTCAAACTTCAATTGGTAAGATTGGCATTATAATATGTTGGGATCTAGCATTCCCGGAAATCTGTCAGAGACTAGCTAAGCAAAAGGTTGACATTATTTGTTGCCCCTCATACTGGATTGAATATGATGAAAGAATGTTAACAAAAAAATATGGGGTTCCTTCAGGAATATCTTTTGTAAATACTCTTTGTCCTGCGAGAGCAATGGAAAACGAAGCACTTTTTATTTATGCGAACGGAGCCGGAAAAGCAGATATTAAATTAAAGACTAAAATGCTGAAAGATAAACAAATTGGACAAACTCAGATTTGTACTCCTGTTTTTGGAACTGTTGCCCGAATAAATGATAACTCTGAAGGTTTTATTACATACGAATATAATCGGGATTTAGCAAAAGATGTAGAAAAAACTTACAAAATTAGAAAAGATTTATATCATTCACGACATGGATCCTTGTAACCGCCCCACTTCACCAAGGCTTCGAGGAACAGGCAGTTGGGGCAATATGCATCTCTACTTCCCGGCATATCTCCCATTGGGGTTTTACAAACTGGACAAGGTTGAGTTCTTAATGAATTAGACAATAGATTATTGGAGATAGAAGATTGATTTTTGATGATAGAGGATTGAGGATAGGTTAAATTTCTATTTTCTAGTTTCTACTGTCCAGTATAGTGGACTAATTTGTAAACTTTTAATACTGATACGTCCCAAACGCCCGCTATTTCTGCTCTGCCAAATCCTGCTATCTCCTGACGGGACTCTCCAAGAGGAGCGCACGGATTTGTTTCACAAACTACTAGCAGTTGATCAGTAACGCTTTTCCTACCTGGATCTTGATCAATCCCCAAAATTGTTACAGGGTCTTTACCTGCAAGTTTAAAGAAATATCTATATGCATGATCTGAATTTCCAATTCCACTTATTGAAAAGTTATATGGCTTTCCATCTGTTTTCGAGAGAACAAAATCTGCAATTTCCTTAACCTGTAACACTTGATTATTTCCAGGAACAGCGATTGGATTAAATTTAAGATTTATTAAAAATAAACATACGAGAATAGCAACGACAATTATTTTTCCAGGTTTTTTAAGAATAATAATTACCTCAGATAAAAGAAGTCCCACTAAAAGAAATGGCACTGGGAAAATGAAACCTAAATAATAATCATAAATAGATTTTTTATATAAACCGAAAAGCCCAATTCCTAATAATGCCCAGATAAAAATTAGCAAGAATTTTTTAAGTTCTGATTTTTCCGATCTCGCTTTTACAAATAAAATTAAGAAGAATATTACAGATACTAATCCTAAAAATGCTGATACGACTAACCAAATTTGTAAAATGTTTGGATCAAACTTATGGAACTTAGGAAAGTCTGGATAAGATAAAACAAGTCCTCCAAAAAGTCTAACGAAAACATGCTGGACATTTACCAAAATTTGTCCTGATGCACCTGTTTCAGGTGAGTTAAAAATAAACTCTAAGATGTTTTTTGAGTTTGTAAATTGGTGTCTAATTTCAAACAATAAAAATGGAGAAAATCCAATCAGGAATCCTAAAAGTAAACTTAAATATCTTTTTGCTAAAGTTTTTATGTAGGAAATTTTTAACTCAAATTCTGCAACCAGGGTATAGAAAAATACAATTGCTCCAACAAATGTAGCAAGATAATGAATCTGAAGATTTAACCCCATCAGAAAACCCGTGAGAATAAAAAGGGAAATTTTATTCTCTACAACAGCTTTATATAAAACGTAAAGAGTTGAAATTGTGAAAAACGGAAAAACATTTGGATTCCAGGAAGAACGTGAATAAGTAACTACCACTGGAGAAATAGCATATAGAAATGCTGCAATAATTCCTGCAAGTGGATTAAAGAATTCTCGACCCATTTTATAAACTAAGAAAATTGTGGCTACTCCAAATAAAACCACCATGATAGCAGGGCCAATCGGATCATAGCGAGAAAGGAACATAAAAGGAGTCATAAGATAGTAATAAATGGGACCCAAGAAAAAACCGCCAACTGAAGATGTCGGACCCAGAAGAGTTAGATCCCCATGCAAAATATTGTAAACAACTAACGCATCCCTGCCCTCATCTCCCAAAAAAACTATGTAGTCTCTGACTCGATAAAATCTTAGGAAAAATCCCAAAAGTAAAATAACAAAAATTGGAAACCACTCTGGCTTTAACCCAACTTTTTTTGGAGTTTTGAAAGAGAAGCGATGTGCCATCTTTTCCATATAAAAATATTATACATTGAATAACTATAAGGAATAACAAATAGTACAATTGCAATAACGAGAGAGATTTGTCTTACCATAGTATTGTTTCCGAAAAGATGTGTTCCTACAAAAACAGTCGAAGTGATTAAAACCAAAGAACCTAGGGAAACCAAATTAAATTGAGGGAATTTGATTAAAACTTTCCATGGACTTGTGATCTTTTGATTCCCAAACGCCCAGAAGTTATTCACTATAAAATTCCAGATAATTGAAAACTCTGCTGCTATTGCAGCTGCAGGTAAAGGGTGAAATGAAAAAGCTTGAGACAAAATTTCTAGTGAGAATGCATTAATTAAATATCCTACAAAACCCGTAATTGCGTATTTTAGAAATGGCGAATGGACCAACTCTATCATTCTTGCAACTATCACAAAAGAAAGAGTTTGAAATATAGTTTGACCTGCAGGAATTTTCGATCTCCCAGCTACTCTATCAGTTGCGGAAAAAGGGATTTCAGCTACCTTATAACCGTCCTCAACCGCTGATAAAAGAAAACCTACCTGAAAAGTATAACCCTTAAACTTCTTAATTTTTTCTCTTTCTTTAAGAAATACTTCTTTCTTAATCGCTCTATATCCCCCTGTCCAATCATGGATATAAAAGCGCATTAAAATACTTCTTATTACGAAATTTCCGACAACTGATAGGAATTTTCTGTGAATTCCCCAATTGCTGGGAATTGATCCGCCATTACTATACCTGGTTCCAATTACGAAATCGTGTCCTTCATCAATTTTTTTCAAAAACTCCGGAACTTTTTTTGGATCATGGAAAAAATCTGCATCCATTTCAAAAACCACATCAGCATTCATTTTAGAAATTGCCCAGTCCATACCTCTAACATAAGCTGCACCCAATCCCTCTTTTTTCCCAGTAATCATCTCCAAATTTTTCCATTTCTTCATAAGTTCTTTTACAATATCTCCTGTCCCATCAGGAGAATTATCATCCGCGACAAGAATCCCCATCTCATAATTTTTTATATCAGGAAAGATTTCTTTCTCAAGAACTTCAATTAATTTCTCTATATTTCCTTTTTCGTTATATGTTGGAATGATTACAACTGCTTTCATAGGCTCTTAAAATATTGTATAGTTTTACTAAGTC
This sequence comes from uncultured Gammaproteobacteria bacterium, assembly GCA_964366705.1. Lineage (GTDB taxonomy): Bacteria > Patescibacteriota > Microgenomatia > Levybacterales > UBA12049 > 2-01-FULL-39-10-A. Next base: position 6,339 of record CAYIUZ010000014.1, read on the forward strand.
CCTCTTCAAGCGGAACTTTTGGAGACCAGTCTAATAATCTTTTTGCTTTTTTAATATCTGGTTTTCGCGCTAGTGGATCATCTTTAGGCAATTCTTCGCTCATTTTTATTTCGCTAACGGAGCCTGTATGTTTTTTAATTAGATTTGCAAATTCCATAACAGAATGTTCTTCATCTGAGCCAATATTAATTACTTCTCCCTTTAAGTTTGGCGCAAACATAAAACGCTTTAATCCGTCAACTGTGTCTGAAACATAGCAAAGAGATCTTGTTTGCGATCCGTCTCCAAAAATTGAGATTGGATCTCCATTTAAGGCTTCCAAAATAAAAACGATAACCATTCGCATATCTTTTTTTAGCATTCCGGGTCCGAACGTATTAAAAATTCTTGCAATTCGGACATCTACATTCTTTTCTCTTCCAAAATATGCAGTTATCGTCTCACCAAATCTTTTTGCTTCATCATATACAGATCTAGGACCAATGGTAGATACGTTTCCTCTATATTCTTCGTTCTGGGGATTTTCCCTTGGGTCTCCATAAACTTCAGAGGTGGAAGCAAATAAAAATCTGGCGTTATTTTTTTCAGCAAGTCTTAATAAATTAAAAGTTCCAGTCGTATTTGCGTGCATTGTTTCTTCTGGTAACGCATGATAGCTGATTTTACTATGATGATTTGGACTAGCTGGAGAAGCTAAATGGAATATATAGTCAATTTTTTCACTAATTTCGAGAGGCTTCGTAACATCATGATTTATGAATGAAAAATTGGGATTATTTCTTAGATTTTTTAGTTTTTCTTCTTTGCTTGTGAGAAAATTATCTACACAGATTACCCTATATCCCTCACTAAGAAGTGATTCGCAAAGATGAGTTCCTATAAAACCTGCCCCGCCAGCTACGATAACCGTTTGCATTAACCTTCGTTCCTCTTCTCGCGTTCTAAATCTGATTTAACCATCATCTCAACTAATTCTCTAAAACTTGTTTTAGGACTCCAACCAAGCTCATTTTTGGCTTTTGTAGCATCTCCTATCAAGTGATCTACTTCAGCCGGGCGCAAATGTGCATCTACATTTGAAACAACATATTTTTGCCAATCTGAAATTCCTACAAAGCTAAATGCTATTTCAACAAATTCCTGCACAGAATGTGCTTCTCCTGTCGCAACTACATAATCATCTGGTTTATCTTGTTGGAGCATCATCCACATTGCTTCTACATAGTCTCCTGCAAAACCCCAATCTCTTTTTGCTTCTAGATTTCCGAGCTCTAGCTTATCCTGTTTTCCGAGACTAATCCTAGCCACCGCGTGACTTATTTTTCGGGTTACAAACTCTAGTCCGCGCCTTGGACTCTCATGATTAAATAAAATTCCAGAGCAAGCAAACATATCAAAACTTTCTCTGTAATTAAGAGTTATATAGTGTCCGTAAACTTTAGCAACTCCATATGGACTTCTTGGATAAAATCTTGTTGTCTCTTTTTGAGGAACTTCTAACACTTTCCCAAACATCTCAGAACTGGATGCCTGGTAAAATTTTATTTTAGGATTTACATTCCTGACTGCTTCAAGCATTCTAGTAACTCCAATGGCTGTAAATTCTCCAGTTAGAACAGGCTGATCCCATGAAGCTTTTACAAAAGACTGGGCTGCTAAATTGTACACTTCATCAGGTTGAGAAACCTGAAGCGCTGAAACCAATGAACTTTGATCAAGAAGATCTCCAGATAGAATATGAATCCTATCTTCAATGTGTTTTATTCTTTCATTGTTAACTGTACTTGAACGTCTTGTTGTTCCATAAACCTCATACCCCTTTTCAAGTAAAAACTCTGCTAAATAAGATGCGTCTTGTCCTGTAATTCCAGTAATAAGAGCTTTTGGCATAAAATTATTCTAGACTATCCCTCTAAAGTATTCTAGGGTATCTTTAAGTGTTTTTTCAATCGGTATTTCAGGGCGCCAGCCAGTAAGATTTTCAAATTTAGAAGAATCACATAAAAGTTCTGGATCATCTGAGGGACGAATTAAATTTGGATCCTGTTCTACTTTTACCTCAACCCTGCTCATTCCCCGCATGATATCTAAAATTTCAGAAATTTTATGAGATTTACCGCTTCCCAGATTATAAACATCTCCGCTTTCTCCTTTTTCGAGAGCTAAAAGATAAGCTTTTACCATATCTCTAACGTCCGTAAAATCCCTTTTAGATTCTAAATTCCCAGCTTGAAGAACATATTCTTCTCCTTTTTCAATTTGGGCAATTCTTTTTGCAAATGCGGACACTACGAAATGGGGTGATTGCTTTGGCCCTACATGATTAAAAGGCCTCACTCTTACTATTTTTAGTTTATGCGATAAAAAATATTGAAGACCCAAATAATCCTGCGCTATTTTTGATACTGCATACGGGTTTGTTGGTCTAAGCGGTACATTTTCATTGATAGGTAAATCTGCCAAAGTCACTAATCCGTAAACCTCTGCTGAGGAAACAATTAATATTTTTGTTTCAGTAAGACTTTTTTCCCTAATAGCTTCTAATAAATTAATTTCAGATAGCACATTATTTATGAATGTTTCTCCTGGATTAGAGTAGCTTTTTTTTGCTGAAGGAAGTGCAGCAAGATGAAAAAGATAATCAGGCTTTTCATCTTCTATTAATCTACGTGTGGAATCTGCATCCATTAAATTTAGCTTATGAAGCTTTAAAGAATCCTTGTTATCTAGATTCGGTAGATTAAAATCGTTAAGGTAGGTTCCGCTTACTTCAAATTTATTTTGCTTAAGTAAATAATCCGAAAGGTAGCTTCCAGCAAATCCAGTAATTCCAGTGATCAAAACCTTAATCATAAACTTTCGCTTGTCCCCCCATTACTTAAGCGAAGGCGGATCATCGTCCTACTCCAATATAGGAGAATCCTAATTTTTTTGCTTCATTTGGATCATAAATATTTCTTCCGTCAATTATATTTGGAGACTTCATAAGTTTTTTTATTTGTTCTAGGTCTACTTCCTTAAATTCATTCCAGTCTGTAAGAACAATCAAAAGCTCTGCTCCCTCGACGGTCTTATAAATATCTTCACCGTATTCGATTCCCTCAAAAATTTTCCTGGAGTTTTCTATAGCCTGTGGATCATAAGCTGTAATTAGTGCTCTTTCCTGTTTTAAAAGTTCAATAATATCAATCGATGGTGCATCTCTCATGTCGTCTGTATTTGGCTTGAAAGCGAGACCCAAAACTGCGACTTTTTTGTTAGTCATATCTCCTAAAACTTTCCTAGCTTTTCTCACGATATCTCTTTTGGCTTGCTTGTTAATCTCTTCAACCTGATCCAAAAGTGAAAAATCGTAGTCATGATCTGAGGCAATTGAAATAAGAGCCTTTACGTCTTTAGGGAAACAACTTCCCCCGTATCCAGCCCCGGGATAAAGAAAATGTCTTCCAATTCTTTTATCTAGCCCAATTCCATCAAGGACTCTTAAACCATCAGCGCTTACTGATTCTGCTAATTTTGCGATTGCATTTGCAAAAGAAATTTTAGTAGCCAGAAAAGAATTCGCAGCATATTTTATAAGCTCTGCTGTTTCAAGATTTGTATGAATAAAAGGAGCATTAATCGGTTTATGTAAATTAACTAATACATCTCTAGCCTTATCACTATCTGTACCAATTACGATTCTATCAGGGTGAAGTGTATCCTCAATCGCAGTACCTTCTCTTAAAAACTCGGGAACTGATGCGATGTCAAAATCAACGTTTTTTGGTTTCATTTCAGAAATTATCTTTTCAATTCTTTTATTTGTTCCAACTGGCACAGTACTTTTTGTAGCAACGACTGTGTAATTTTTAAGATTTTTACCTATTTCTTTTGCAACGCTAAAAACAGTTGATAGCTCAGCATCTCCAGTTTTCTGAGGAGGTGTTCCAACTGCGATAAAAACAATTTCCGACTCAGTAACAGCAGGATTATAATCTAGGGTAAACAACAATCGGCCGGCATCCACATTTTTCTTTACCATTTCTGACAGACCAGGAGATCGGAAGAGCACACGTCTGA
>CAYIUZ010000015.1:0-10217 GCA_964366705.1 uncultured Gammaproteobacteria bacterium
CTCTGATCCTCCTTAGATTGCAGCATGAGGCGTATTCGAATAGAATTGAAAAGCCGAATGCTAAAATCAGGAGGACGACTCTCACCTTCGGCTCATTTAGATGATTTTGATTCTCTATATTCTTTTAAATTTTCCCATTTAATGTTCCTTGATCCTTTTCTAACATAATAGATTGATTCACCAGAAATAGTTTTCATTTTTACATAACCGTGTTCAAGTAAATATTGTGTATTTTCTATTCCTTTGTACGGGTAAATTTCAGAAAATATATCCGGGTTATATTTTTTAACTACATAAGGGTAATCCCATTTCACGTGCCCTGGCTGGAAGGCAATCGATTCATCTAGAATATTTTCAAATTTTTGATCCTTTACCGCATCTCCGCGAGCAATGGTTTTCTCAGTCTTTCCTAATAAATCTATAAAATATCTATCGGGATTAAAATATGGAGCTACTCCTACAGCAGCTGCTCCAATTTTAGCATTTGAATTCGTAACACTTCTTATTTGATACGCACCTTTTAAACGTGCCATATTTACTTCAAGCGTAGTCTGCGGAATCCTTAGGAATAATCTGGAAAGCTGTTCCACATTTGATCTGCTTAATAATACAAAGAAAAGCAGAATAACACTAAGTTCACTAACTTTATAATTTATCGGTAGATGTTCTTTTAAATATTTCCTGTTTTTTGTAAAAATGGAATGCGTTGTGTAAATAAGCGAAATGAAAAATAGTGGAATTGAAAATGCTACAAATCTATTTGCGCCACCATAATACTCCCAAACATCACCGCCCACATATACGCTATAAAGCATTTGTGTCGAAAAAAGCGTAAGTAATAAAAACATTTGCTTGTTTCTTTTGGCATAAGCATAGAGAAAAGGAATAACCAGCATGGAAATAACAATTATTCTGGTAAAAAGTTGCAAAATATGACTATCAAACACAGCGGAAATGTTTGGGGAGAATGATTTAAGTAAAACATATAACCCTCTTATTATTCTGTTTAAGATTGGATAACCTGTCAATTTAACATAATAAGTATTGGGTAAAATATCATGGTAGTACCAAATCCTAAGAGAAGTTTGCGCGAATACAAAAAATAATATTATTGGAATACCTATGAAAAAATATTTTTTACGATTTTTTCTCTCAAAGATTACTAAAAACAAAGAAATAATCACAGAAGATACAAAGAAATCAATTCTTACTAATGTTCCAATACCTAGAATAATGAATAAAATTAAGGAAAATTTTTTAGTTTTAATAGATTTTAAAGCTAGAAATGTTGCGCTAGAAAGGAATAAAGTCAAGATTCCTACTTCCATACCTTGAACAATTGTCCAATTAATAAGAGGAAAATAAAAAGCTGTAAACAGGACGCTAAAAAAAGTTACAGTGAACGATGAATTACTAATAATAGACGCAATTCTTTTAATAAAATATAGAGATGCCATCATGCATAACACTCCAGCGATTTGAACAATAAGGCTCATTTTTGCTATTGGAATTGGCAGAAAATGAATTATCGCCATAAACAAAGTCCACAAAGGATTTGTAAAACCTTCAACAAATTCTCCTGGATTCCAAACTAAACCAAGCCCATGAGCAAAATTGTATCCATACCTCATGGAGATCATTGCGTCATCAGATAAAATGAAATATCTTACTCCATCGAAGACAAAACTTGTTTTAAAAATTAAAAGGGTGGAGTAAATTAAAAAAAAAGAAATTAGTACTGGAAAGTAATGTTTTTTTAGAAAAAGAGGCATAAAAGTCTTCATTAACTATTATCATAGGATGATGTAGAATACAAGAATCAATGAAGCAAAAGAAAAATAAAACTACAAAAATAGGGTTCGCAATCCCCGTTGCAAATGAGTCCGAAACAATAAAAGAATTTTGTTTGGATCTTATAAAAAACATAAAACTTTTTAAAATTAATGCTGTAGTTTTTATCGTTATTGATAATGCCAGTAAAGACGGCACAAAAAAAATTCTTGAAAAAATCGTCAAAAAAAATAATTTAATTAAATTGATATATGAACCAAAAAATAGAAATGTTGTTGATGCATATGTAAGAGGATACCGGGAAGCGATTAAAAATAATTGTGATTTTATTATTGAAATGGATAGTGGATTTTCCCATCTACCAAGCGAATTACACAAATTTATTAAAGGCTACGAAGAAGGTTATGATTGTGTTTTTGGAATTCGCCCACTTTTATCTATAAACTATAATGCACCTTTAAAAAGAAGGTTATTTAGCTTAGGCGGAACAATTCTCTCAAATTTATTACTTGGCACTCACTATAAAGATATGACATCAGGATACGAAGGATTTAAAAAAGATGTTCTTGTAAAGATCTTAAAAGAACCACTAAGATCTACGGGACATTTTTCACAAACAGAAATTAAATACAGAGCAAGAAACTTTAAGTATAAAGAAGTTAAAATTACATATAGATTCCCTACTCCCCGTGTAAAGATGAGTTCCGTTTATAATTCTTTTTCTACCTTGTTTTATTTAAGCTTTGATAGATGGCTAAGAAGATAGCTAGCAATAGTTATAAGTTATTTAAAGTGTTTTTTATAAAGCTTGAAAGCTTCTAATGACTTTTCTGGCATATATTTAAATAAATTTTCAGGATTTGTTTTAAGATCTTTTACTAAAGTTAAATTGTTTTCGTATCCTAAATATTCATTTTTCATGTCTTTTATTAAATCATGTACATTTCTTTTCTGATAAACTGAAGGCTTTGCATATACCACTTTAAAACCTTTAGCTTGTACATAAAAAGACGCCCATATATCATCCATTCTGCCAACATGAGGAAAAACGAAATAGTCTTTTAATATTTTTTTCGATAAAAAAGTATTTTGAGAATTAAAAGGAGAAATTTTATTACTAGTTAGTGGAAAATAATGATCCGTAAAATTACAATCAGGTAAATATTGCATTCTGCAAATAGCATCAACATCAGGGTCTCCATTCCAAAAATCTGCTTGAACATCAAAAGACAATATTTTTTTTGACTTATTTGCGTATTCTCTTAATGGAATTAGACTTAGGGGAAATCCTCTGTGCCATAGATTTTTATAATTAGTTGCTCCAATAGGATCAAAAACAGACAACTTAGTTTTATAATAATTTACAGATATTTTTTTTTCAATAAGTAAGTTAGAACCCCAATTTTTATAAGGAATGTTATCATCATCTATAGTTGCAATTATGTCTGCATTCATTTTATTTGCCAGTAAAAATCCGAAGTTTCTTCTTTGAATTGAGTTCCAGCCGATCAAATCAGACAATCTTTTATCAAATTTTTCCTGTTCTTCTGGAGAAAAATAAGTACCTCTTTTAAGCTGGTAATTCGGCGGTGTCTTTTTATCTCCTACTACGATAAGATGCCAATCCTTCAAAGAATCAAATAAACGAATCGCTCTAGTGGGCGGGTTTATGGTTGTCGTTACAATTACCTTATTCACTTTGAGATTTTACCTGAAGATCAATCCACGAATATGTTTTTTCCAGTCCCCTTCTTAACGGCTCTTTAGGCTCCCAGTTTAATTTTTTTCTGATTAATCTATTATCTGACTTTCTACCTCTAACTCCCACCGGTCCAGGTATATGCTTTATCGTCAATTCCTTGTTAGCAATCTCCATAATAACTTCAGCTAATTTATTTAGTGTTACCATTTCTTCGGATCCGATATTTATAGGGTCAGTAAAATCACTGTTCATTAATCTCCTTATTCCTTTTAAACACTCATCTATATATAAAAAGGATCGGGTTTGCTTTCCATCTCCCCAGATTTCAATTTTACCTCCATCCTTTGCCTCAGCAATCTTTCTACACAATGCAGCAGGTGCTTTTTCTTTTCCACCCTTCCAAGTTCCTTCAGGTCCAAATACATTATGAAACCTTGCTATTCTTACATCTAGGTCATAATTTCTGTGAAATGCCAGATAAATTCTTTCACTAAATAACTTTTCCCATCCATATTCACTATCTGGATAAGCGGGATAAGCTGATTCTTCAGAAAGCTTTGGAGATTTTGCGCTAATTTGATTGTGGCCTGGATAAATACACGCGGAAGAAGAGAAAAATACTTTTTTAGAATTAGATTTAACCGCATTCTTTAGAACATTTAAATTTATAATTACTGAGTTAGACATTATATCCGCATCATTATTACCTGTAAATACATACCCTGCTCCTCCCATATCTGCTGCTAACTGATAAACCTCATCGAATTTTTGGTTAAAAATTTTTTTTACGAAGACAGGATCTCTTAAGTCACCTATAACAAATTCATCTGCTCCAGTTTTACTAAATTCAGGTTTTTTTAGATCTACTCCTTTAACCCAGTAAGATTCTTTTTTTAAAAAATTTACCAAATGACTACCTATAAATCCCCCTGCTCCCAAAACTATTGCTCTTTTCTTTATTTTGCTCATCATTTTTTCAAATATTTTAACAGCATATTGATTTTTATTCAATTATTCTGCCTGCACTTGAAAAATGGTATCAAGATCATATATACATGTATGAGAAAGTCTTATGATAGAAAATAAATTACCTGAAACAAAAAGCGTCACAGATTCAAGCACAGTCGAAGGTTCGAGTTCGCCAATTTCAGAAAATGAGACTATAATAAAATCTGACAATATGCCTAGAAGCTCGCGTCTTTCTAAGAAATTTCAAAAGAAATCCAGAAATACTCTAATTCTTAGTATTTTAGGAATTGTCGCTATTCTTTTTCTGATGTTCAGATACGGACTTCCTCTAATTAGTGACGCTAGTTTTTTGTTTGGTAGAGTCACCAGTTCCCCAGATGAAGTAAACAAAACTGAAGATAAAAGTTTTCTTGCTTCTCCTGATTTAGACACACTTCCCGAAGCTACTAAAGAAGAGTTAGTTACAGTAACTGGCACTTCGCTTGGCGGAGAAAAAGTGGCGATTTATTTAAATGGAAACTTGGAAGAAGAAGTTACCGTTAAAGATGGCTCTTTTGAACATGAACTCAAACTTACAGACGGAGGAAATATTATAAAAGCAAAAGCTATAAAAGGAGAAATGGAAAGTGAATTTTCTAATTCTGTAAATATTTCCTTAATTAAAGAAGGCCCGGAGCTTAGCATTGATTCTCCAGGGGAAAATGCAGAACTTAAAGGCGCAAATCCTATCGAAGTAAAAGGAAAAACAGATCCAGATGTCACAGTTACTGTTAATGATTTCCAGGCAGTTAGTAGTAGTGATGGATCTTATTCATATCTTCTGACTCTTAAGGAAGGCGGAAATGAAATAAAAGTGGTAGCAGTGGACGCTGCGGGAAATAAAACTGAAAAAACTATCCGCGTAAATTATTCACGGTGACCACTGCTCTCGGTAAGTCCAATAACTATCCACATCCAGATCATAATAAAGCTGTAAAAAAGGCTATTCAGTAAAAAGCTATTTGCGATTAAACCTGCAAGAGAAATAACTAAAATCCAGGCATATGGAGTTTTTTTTAAGTTGTTCAGGCCAAGCTTAAATATTTTATAAAGAAGAAAAACATAAGTTAAAAATCCTGGAATTCCGGCTGTTGCTAATATCAAAGCAGAACTATTATCTGACCCGGCCCCTGCATGACTTGGATAATCTACCCAGTCTTTTTGAAAATAACGATCTCTCACATATCTGAAATTATTAAATCCAACCCCAAAGATAGGATTTTTTTCGTAGACAAACAAAGTCTGCTTGGTATTTTCTATTCTCTGAGTTAATGAAGGCATTCTGAATAAATCCGTGTTAACAGTATTAAAATTTGGAGAAAGTGCAATGGTAATTAAAACTAAAACGCCCACCAGACCTCCAATCAATTTGTAATTTTTTTTAAGTAAACTGTAAGTAAAAGTGCTGACTAGAAGCATTAAAATCGCACCTCTAGAATAGGTCAAAATCAATGCAGCAAAACTTGCGAGAAGCAAACCATAATATTCATATTTATTTTTAAATTTCTGAAAAAATATGAAGATTATGAACAGAACTATAAATACCCCTGCGAAATTAGGATCCAAGAAAGTTGAAAAAAGTCTGTAAAGATGATCATCCCAGCCTAAATAATATAGATTTTTAAGACTCGGATAAAATTTATATTGAATAAATCCGAAAATTAATATAAAAATTCCGGACAAAATCATATAGTTTTTAATATTTTTCAGATTTTTCCAGCCAATATCTACGAAAACAAAATATAAAGAGGCATAAAGCACCCATCTAATTAGATAAAGAAGCCCTACTTTTACTTGCTCTAGTTCAAAGTTTCCAAAGTTAACAATTTGTGATAGCAAAGCGGAACCTATGAACAATAGAATTGGAATTTTTAATTGGTACTCCCCTTTTTTTACAAAAAATAACCAGGATGAAACAATTCCCAAAACAATAATGTCAATTACGCCAAGCGAAACTGCACCCGGTAATTGAATTCTAAAAAGCTCTGCGAAAGTAAATGAAATAAACAGAATTGGAAGTAAAAATTTTAGTAAAACCATAACTCTTTGTCGTTAGTATACACCGAGACATCGGTTAGTTCATTTGTGTAGATGAGCTTCCAATACATAAATCTTTCCGGAAGCTGGGCATTCTGGGTAGCAATATAGTTAAATGCAGTTCCCTTTTTTACAAAACCCTCATGAACAAAAGGAAAATCTGCGTAATAAAGATTATGAAACCCAAAAAGTAGCACCTTGTCGCCTTCTTTTATATTATTTTCAAACCAACCATCTGTGTCATGGAAATCTCCAAAATTAAAATTAAGATTTTTAGTTAAGAATTCACTCTTAGACTCTTGTCTTAAAATGACGGGTAAATATCTGACATTTGCTATCCCCCTATACCCGATCGTAATAAAACACACCAGAACCACAAACAGAGTAAGGTATTTTTTAATACTTGCGTCAGGCACAAATGCAATCAAAGCTACGGAAAGGACTGAAAGCGCCGGCAAATACCCTAATAAAAATCTTGAGCCTCCAACCGAAGCAAAAGGATACCACACCAGAAGAGCTAATAGGCTATAAACGACAATTGGTCGAAATTTAGATGTAATTTTTTTCCGATACATAAATAAAAACGGCAGAAATGCTATATAAATAGGAGTTAGAGGATCCGGCGCTTGTGTGAAGAATTTAAAGAATGTTCTTACAAAAAGCACTGGGTTTAGTAAGCTTAATTTTAATAATCCTCCCTCAAGCTCGCTAAAATGAGCGCTGAAAAAAGGAAAAAATGGATTTCCCGAATTCAAATATGAAAAAATAAACCAGGGAGAGGAAATAAGTAAAGAGACAATCAAAACAAGTGCAAAGTCTTTAAATACTTTTTCTTTATCTTTAATTTGCAGCAAAAGAATTATAAAGAAAATAGGAATTGTTGAAACGGCAATAAACTTCACAGAGATTGCCAGTCCAATCATTACCGATGATTCGATCAACCATTTCCTATTCTTCGTTTCTAGATAGTTTAGAAGGCCCCAGAGTGCCATCGAATCAAAGAAAGTGCGCGCTAAATCTACATATGCGACAGTCGACTCCCATGCGACCAATAATGAGCTGTAAAAAATCAGAGAGGACAAAATTGATATTTTTTCACTAAAGAAGTTTCGCGATATTTTATAGACGACTATGCTTGTTAAAATTCCAAAACTCCATTGGATTAATTTTGCAAATACCTCATTCCCTAACATTAAGCCTGGAATAAATAGCATCTCTGTTAACTTGGGCATCAGCGAGTAATAAAATAAGCCTCCCTCAATATAAAATATTCTTTGCTCCTGAATAAAGATTTTGGGAATTGTTAAGTGATACCAAAGAGCATCAAATGAAAGCTCAGGTGCTAAAGCTCCAATTAGATTTACGAAAGCAAGAAGTACGAATAAAGCTAGAAATGGCCTGATTTTTTTATTTTTTAAATTTAACAGCGGTAAATCTTCTTTATGTTTCTTAAAATATAAATAAGCGCCTACAATAAACAACAAAGAAGATATCAAAACTGATCCGCGTGTTAAGGCTCCAAGTATGCCTAAGGCAAAAATTATATAACCATAAATTCCAATTAGAATCGCTAGAGCAAACATATTCCTCCCCTACACAATAAAAATCGTAAGTACAAAAATAATATAAATAAACTCCAAATTAATATAAAAATATATATATTTTTATTCATTCGTAGCTACTGCAATCAAAGAAATTCCAATTGGGATTTTAATTCTTTTTTCGATCGGCCTAAGTATTGGCACAATTGAATCAAACATCGCAATTTGTCTTGCAGTTAATTGAACATTCTGAGAAGTTAAATAATTTCTTGTGATCCATGTGAGCAGTCCAACCATATTAAAAAAATGGATTTTTTCAACCTTAAATCCAGCAAGAGTTAATAGCTGAGACAATTCCTCCTTCTCATATCTTTTAAAATGCCCCAATTCTTTGTCCAATTTAGAATATGCTTTCTTTTTTGCTGGAACTAGTAGTATTATTTTACCTTTTTTCTTGAGTGTTTTTTTTAAATTCTTAAGAGCTTTAAGATCATCCTCAATATGCTCTAAAACATTTACTGAAATCACGGTGTTATATTTCTTAATCATCGAAGAATCAGGGGATATAGAAATATCAAATTTTTTTACTAGAACTTTTTTTTCGTGATTAAACTTGTCTTTTAGTATATTCACAAATTCATTTTCTAAATCCGAAAGAGTAATTGGAGTCTTATGAATAAAAAGAGCTGATAGATTTCCGATGCCAGCACCTATTTCTAAGACCGGTGGCTTAACAAAAGGTAAAATTGACTGCGCAATCCAATTATTATATCTATGAGCACCTTCTAAAACCTCAAGCGTTGGGGTACCTTTGTATTTTGATTTCTTGCCTACTTTTTTTGCCATAAAAGCCACAGCTTTCCCCGGACAAGAAATGAATGAAAGCTCATAAGAATTGCATGAACCAAACCCGGAATTCCATCTAAAAATCCGAGTCTAATAAAATAGCTCACTGTAAATTTTGCTTTTGGATAAAAAATAATCGAAAGAGCACTTGCTTTAACACCTTTTTCTTTTAATTCCTGTGCCCTAAGATCTGTGTAGAAATTAATTTCCTTTAAAAATTCTGAGATCGTAGGATGGGGATAGTGCTTTATTGGATTTATTAAAACTCCTACATTTTCTTTTGTTTCCCAGGTTTCATGAACTTTTCCCCTAAGACTCCCTTTATTCTTATTAAAAAGTCTTAAAAGCTTGGTTCTACCAGTTTCTCCATGCAAAAGCTCTTTTCCCCACATAAAATCTCGTCTGGGAATTAAAAAGCCTGAATAATCATCCGAAATCCTCTCTTTTATTTCAGTTGATAAGTCTCCTGAAATTCTCTCATCTGCATCTACAAATATAACCCAGTCATTTTTTGTTTTTTCTACTCCAAACTTTCGTTGCGAGGAAAAATCGTTATCAAGACTTCTTCTGAATAAATTTAGATTTGGATGACTTTTCTGGAAAACTTCAATTAACTCCTTAGTGCGATCCGTGGAGTTGTCATCAATTATTACAATTTCATCTGCAAACTTTAATGCCTCGAGACAATCAATGATATTTTTTTCTTCGTTTTTTGTGAGCACGACTGCAGAAACTTGATAGGACATATTTTTATTTTATCAGAACAATAGTCTTTTTTTCAGTTTTAGTAATATAGATGGACCCATCCTCATAAATATAGTCTTTAGGTTTTCCTTCTGTGACGTTATATATTCCATATTCAACCTTAGAATTGACATCTAGCTTACCGCCTTTCCACCAAACCATGTACCTATATTGCTCAATTCCGATGTTTGACTTAAAGTTTTTCCTGACTACATAAAAACTTTCTCCCTTTGCATCTGTTACTATAAATTCTGCCTGTTTTATTAATAGCCTAAATCCTACATCTTTCCAGCTTTCATATCGATCCAAAATGTAATTTTAAAAAAGAATTGGAAAAATAATCACGAGAATTAGTGTAAAAATAATTTTATTAAGTTTTGTTAAATAATTAACTGAAAGCGCAGCAAAAATTATTATGTATGCGAAAATCATTGTCATATATGCGCTCGATTCTGCTCTTTGTGAAAAAAATCCAGCAATTAAAACTACCGTAGAGAAATAAAATACTATGTAATTGCAGGAACTGATCCAATGGAATTTAATCTTCT
>CAYIUZ010000016.1:0-7674 GCA_964366705.1 uncultured Gammaproteobacteria bacterium
AGAGTAAGCGGAAAATTTAACGGCAAAGGCCCATTTAATATTTTTAAATATGAGGCAGGAGTGCACCGTGTTCAGAGAATTCCTGCGACTGAAAAAAGAGGAAGAGTTCATACCTCAACAGCTACTGTTTCTGTTCTCCCAGAACTTGAAGACATCGATCTTCACATAAATCCTGCAGATATAAGTTTTGAGGCTTACCGATCTGGCGGACATGGTGGACAAAACGTAAATAAAGTTTCTACTGCAGTTCGCATTAAACATATTCCAACAGGAATCGTGGTAACTGCTTCAACGGAAAGATTTCAAGGGCAAAATAGAGAGATCGCAATGAATCTTTTACGCAGTAAGCTTTGGGAAATGGAAGTTGAAAAACAGCACAGTGAAATTAGTTCGCTCAAGTCTACGCAGGTGGGACGAGGCATGAGAAGTGAAAAAATTAGAACATTTAATTTTCCTCAGGATCGACTAACAGATCACAGAATAAATAAATCCTGGCATAATTTACCAAAAATTATGGATGGTGAGATCGAAGAAGTCTTGATCCAAACCTCAGAGGCAATAGAAAAATCAGCTCCGAAAAATTAACCTAATTGACATAATTATTCTAATTTCTAAACAAATCCCAATTCACAAATTATAAGATTGTTGCTTGAAAATTTTTTAGGTAAATTAGAAATTAGAGCAATTAGAAATTCTAATCAATATATTTTTTTTCTTTTGCTTTATACTCTTCAATTAACTGCAAATGATTATCATCAACTAAAATCTTTGCTAAATGATTTCCACCCGCAATGTGAGGCATTATTACGTAATCCGCTCCTGCTTTATAGAAATCCTTTGCGTCACTTTTTTCAAATGCAGCAACAATTATCTTTGGTCCTTTAATTGATTTTAAGCTCTTTAACAAAAGCAGATTATCCTCTGGATCTGACGCCGTGGAAATTATAAGATTCGCTTTTCCTACATTTACAGCTTCTGCGATTTCAGGGTCTGAAATATCTCCAAAAATAGTCTGAATGTTCCTTTTGTTTAATTTTTCAATTATGTCTGGGTCAAAATCCACAACGACAAATTTCTTTTTCTTATCAATCAGCGCATTTAATATTCCGTCCCCCATCCTGTTGGCCCCAACTAAAATTATGTGATCTTTTAATTCCTCTTGCACTGTTTCTGAATCTGCACTTTTCCTTTCAAAAATCCCAAGCAGAGGCATTAAGCGTTTATATAAATAATTACTATTAACAATAAAATATGTGGAGGTAACAAAAGTTATGACTCCCACAAAAGTAATTACCGATAAAACTTCTTCCGAGATATGCCCGATTTTATTTCCCAAATAAAGCATGATTAGTGAAAATTCTGAAATTTGAGTAAGCGCTAATCCGGCCATAAAACCCGTTCTTTTTTTATATTTAAGAAGCCCCAAAATTAAAAATACTATGATAGGACTTATGAATAAAACAAAGCCAGAGAAAATAGTGACTGCGACTAATATTTGTGACACATTATTAAAAGCTAAGTCCATTCCCAGAGTCACGAAGAATATAGTTAAGAAAAAATCTCTTAGAGGTTTTACTTTTGTAATAATTTGATAACTCTCAATTGAACTTGCCAATGCAATTCCGGCCAATAACCCTCCTATCTCAATAGAAAATCCAATGAAAGAAGAGCTAACTAAAGCTGCAATTCCAAAAACCCATGCAAGACTAAATAAGAAAAGTGATTCAGAAGAACGGGCAATAACATTTAATATTTTTGGCAAAATATTTCTACTTAAAAATATAACCCAACCAAATAAAACTATTACCTTTAGTAGGGCTATGAGTATTTCAAAAAAGTTAATTGATGCACCTCCTGTTACTCCACTAAATGTCGAAAGCAAAATTAAAATAAAAATCGCTATTAAATCCTGAACCAGAAGAATCCCTATGGTTATTTTTCCGTAAAGACTTTTAAGATCCCTTTTGTCTGACAGAAGCTTAATAATTAATATGGTGGAGGAAAACGCAAGCGCAATTCCTATATAAATTGATGTCAAAGGAGAAAAACCCAGAAGCATGCTTATTCCAAATCCTGCAATGGAAGTAAAGCCCATCTGCATAGCTCCTGCCAGGAACGCGTTCTTTCCTACCGACTTAAGCTCTCTCACGTTTAACTCAAGCCCTATCATGAATAAAAGAAGTGTAATTCCAATAGAGGCAAGCGAGCGCATCAGCTCATGACTCTGAAAATTGAAAACACCAAGCGGGCCTACTATTACACCTGTTATGATAAAAGCTAAAATAGAGGGCTGCTTTAGAAATCTAAAGATGATAGAGAAAACTGCGGCTAAAAAGATAACTATTGTAAGTTCAAAAAAAATACTCTCCACACATTAAGTATCTTGTATTTAGTATTAAGTATCAAGTATTTGAAGATCTCAAACCAGGATCAGGCGATCATTATTTCTTCTTCAAGTGTAATGTCATATTTTTCTTTAATCTCTTTTTTTGCTAAATCTATTAAAGCTCTAACATCCCGCGCTTTTGCGTTATTAAAGTTAACTATAAAATTTGGGTGTCTTTCAGAAAACTTAGCTCCTCCAATTTTTCTACCTTTAAAATCTGCGCCCACCAATAACTTAGCAACAGGAAGAACAGGAAATGGATCAGGCTTTATGTTTGCATCAAACTCTTTTAATACTTTTTTTGAAACGGATTTTACATCAACATTTTTAAAGGTGCTTCCTATATTTGGTAGATCCAGCGGATGCTTGTCAATTCTATAGTCTATTTTTTCTTGAGTTTTTTTCTTAATCTCTTCCCTATCTCCTTTTGTAAGTTCAAATTTTACTGACAAAATTATTTCGTCTCTCCCAAATCCACTCTTAAAAACACTTTGCCTGTAATCAAAATTGCATTCTTTTTTATTCCTTATTTTTGTCCTCAAGCTATTAATATCAATACTTGTAACTTCAGTCAGATTGTCTTTCATTTCCCCTAAGAAGGCTCCAGCATTTCCCCTTACTCCTCCTCCGATGGTTCCAGGCAGCCCTCCTGCCCACTCAAATCCGGAAAGAGAATTTTGCAAGCAATAACTTACAAGTTCTGATACTAAAGTTCCTGATCCTACTTCAAGAATATTTCCTTTTCTTTTTATAAAATTAATCAAATCTTTAAGAACTAATCCATCAAATCCATCATCATTAAATAAAATATTTGTGCCTTTTCCTAAAATAAAAATTGGTAAATCTTTTTTTAAATTCTGCCACTCTTTAAGCGCCTCTCTTAGGCTTTCTTCAGATTTAAATTCACAGAAATAAGAAGCAGGTCCGCCAATTTTAAAATTACTGTGTTTTTTTAGAAGAACACTTGTTTGAATCATTATTGAGAAGGAGCTAATTCCAGTTTAGCGCTAACAGATCTAGTTTGTCCATCTTTCCAGACTTCAAGAACTATAGTATCTCCTACTTTTTTCGAAGACACTGCATTCGAAATTTGAAAATCATTAGTTAAATTTTTCCCATCAACTTTTGTAATTATATCTCCCTGGGTTAACCCTGCTTTTTCTGCAGGAGAATTTGAAATAACTGTTTGAATATAGGCTCCAGTCACAACTTCATTTTGCTTAGCTAATTCTTCATCAATTACTCTATATGAAACTCCTAAAAAGGCTCTGTTAAACTTCCCAGTTTTATTAAAGTTCTCAATTGATGCTTTAATCGTATCTATTGGTAATGCAAATCCTATATTTTGACCACCTGCAGCAACAGCAGTATTCACTCCGATGACTTCTGAAGACGAATTAAGAAGCGGGCCTCCAGAATTCCCCGGATTGATTGCTGCGTCTGTTTGGATTACATTATCAAGCTCTTCTGCATCGAAATAATCTCCTGCTGTAATTCCGCGTCCTAATCCGGAAATCACACCTGTAGTAACAGTATTTGGAAATTCGCCCAATGCAGTTCCAATTGCAATCACGAACTGTCCAACTTGAAGATTAAAAGAACTTCCTAAAACTACAGGCTTTAACTCTTGTCCTGGATTTTTTTTGGAATCTATTTTTAAAATTGAAATATCATTAAGCGGATCCCTATAAATTTGCGTAACATCATATCTTTTATCGTTATTTGTAACAACTTCGTACTTAGCCGTTATATCACTCACTACATGTTTATTAGTCACAATTAAACCATCTGCACTTACGATAAATCCTGATCCTATGCTTTGCGGCCGGGGGTCAGTTGACTCCTCCGGAAAATCAAAACCAAAAACTGAAAACGGCCCGAGATTATAATTATTAGATTGTGGTGAAAAATCACGGGAAATTGTTACAACAGATGGGCCTACTTTTTTAACAGTATCAATTACTACAGATTCTTCGCTTTGAATTCTAAGTCGACTATTTTCTACCTTTTTTTCTTCGAACTTTGGATTAATATTTAAATCAACCTCATCACCAATATTTAAAAAACCAAAAAGGAGTATAACTAGAACTACGAATAGGAGCATGAGTCTTCTCATAGGAAGATTATTTTAACAACTCTAGCACTGCTTTTTCAAGCTGAGTATCTCTTTCGGGACTCTTTGGGTCAAGTTTGACTTCTATGTCTGGCTTTAATCCTTCTCCGTTTACCCATGTTCCATTTGGAGTCAGCCATTTCGCGATCGTAACATGAATTCCGGCTCCCCCGCCTAAATCCTCAGCTTGCTGGATGGTTCCTTTTCCAAATGATGTTTCTCCGACTAATGTTGCTCTATTATTATCTCTAAGAGCCCCTGCGACAATCTCAGACGCTGATGCTGAGCCTTTATTAATTAACACCACTACAGGAATATCTGTAAGAAATCCTCTTCTGTTAGCTTTAAGCGTTGATTTTCCACTCGCATCTTCTTCGCTTACTACGTCCAACCCTTCTTCTACGAATTCTGAAGAAATAAATACTGCATCAGTTAAATACCCTCCAGGATTATTTCTAAGGTCTAAAATTATTCCCTCAACCTTAGTTTTACTTAATTTAAGATTCATTTCGTTAATAGCAGCAAGCCATTCTGAATTCGTGTTATCTCCGAATTGAGAAAGACTGACATAAGCGATACTCGCGTCATCGTATTTTTTATCTAGCTCGATAGCATCAATATCTTTTCCTTTTTTAATCCATGTCTGAACACTTTTTACCGTAATAACATCTCTAATTATTTTTACGTCCCTGGTTTTTTCTTCATCTTTATGTAAAAGCGTAAGCTCAACTGTAGTTCCCTTTTCTCCTCTTATTTTTTCAACTGCCTGAGAAAGTGTCATAGCTGCAGTTGATTGCTTATTAACTGCAACTATAAAATCTCCTGCTCTAACTCCTGCTTTTTGCGCAGGACTACCATTAAGAGGAGAGATTACAATTATTTTCTGGTCTTTCATTCCAAGCTCTGCTCCGATTCCCTGAAATTGACCAGCCATTCCCTGCTTAAAGTTATCGTTTTGGACTGGCGGAAGATAAACAGTAAAAGGATCATCAAGTGACTGAACCATTCCGGAAATTGCACCGTTTAACATTTTTTGAGGATTTAATTTAGTTTTATCGTAGTAATCTTTTTCAAGTTTTTGCCAAACTGTCCAAAATTGTTCGAAATCTACATTAGTAACTTGAGGTGGTGGTTCCTTGCTTGCGACCGTTATTTGAGGCTTGAATCCTTTCCAATCGAAATTAATCTTATTTACCCCAAAATAATAACCCACAAGAAGTGAGATTAAAATCACAAGAACTAATTGGATTCTTGGGGTCTTATGCATCTAGATAGAATAGCTTAAAACCTATCCTCTTGCAACAAATGGCACTAGGGCTAGGTGTCGTGCGTACTTTATGTTTTTTGTGATTTCTTTTTGATGTTTGGCACAGAGCCCATTTCTGGATCTAGGAATTATTTTTCCTCTCTCTGTCAAAAATCTCTGAAGCGTCGCAACATCTTCAAAAGAAGGCGTTTTCTTTTCTTCACAGAAAAAACATTTTTTTGGCACTCCTTTTAGTATTCTTTTTCTTGGTCTTCTGTCTTTTCCCATAATTTTTATCTTCTTTCTGCTTTCTGCTTTCAGACTACGGTCTACTGTAGACGGTAGTCTATTAGCTATTTGCCTGTTTAGAAAGGTATATCATCTGGGGCAACCTCGTCAGATGGTGCTTCTGTCTCCTCCTTTTCTTTATCCTGTTTTAAGGATTTTTTTTCTTTCTTCTCCGATTTTTTATCTACCTCTACTATCTCTTCTGCTTGCTCATCTTCAGAATTCTGCTTTGCAGAATCTTCTTTATCAGTTGCTGCTGCAGGTCTTGTACCCATTGAGTCAAGGAGTATCATATCAGAAATAATTATTTCAGTCGTAGACTTCTGAGTTCCATCCTGAGCGCTCCAAGTACGGGTTGAAATTCTTCCTTCTACGAAAACTTTCTTTCCTTTAGTTAAAAATTGACTACAAAGCTCTGCTAATTTATTCCAGGCGACAATTCTATGAAATTCTGCCTCATCTTTTTTCTCTCCCGTATCAGTTGTCCAGCTTCTATTAGTTGCTAGTCCAAATGAACAAACTGCTGTTCCCTGTGGAGTGTATCTAAGTTCTGGATCGCGGGTAAGATTTCCGATAAGCTGTACTCTATTAAGTGATCGTGCCATATTATTTAAGTCTAAGTAAAAGATGTCTTAAAACCTTATCGTTATTTATAAGCTTTGTTTCAAAATCTTTTTCGATAACTTCATCAGTATCAATATTCCAATTGAAAAATGCTCCTGAAACCTCTTTTTTAATAGGATATGAAAGAGCTTTTTGACCCCATGATTTTTCTTCTATTTTTGCTTTTCCAAACCCAGATTTAATGCTTTCCAGAAGTTTTTTCTGATCGCCGTCTTTTAGAGTTGTTTTAATGACTAAAGTTAATTGGTAAATCATTTTCGTTAAACTTAATATTAACATAAATTAAGGCTAAAAACAACCTGTCCTGCACATTCGCTCTTGCGATGCATGGATATAAACCATGAGAGCAAGCAAGAACCGTGTGGGATGAGATATTGTGTTAAGATATTTTCATGTTTGATGCGTTAGTGGTTCTTGGAAAAAATATTGGAATTGGTTGGACCAGAGAAAAAATAAGAAAAACTCCCAATTCCCTATCAGATCGATCAATTCTGAGTGTTTATGCAGCTGGATTTTTATATAAAACTGGGAATTTTAATCGAATAATTTTTTCCGGAGGAAAAACCGCAGGCGAAGACTTCCCATCTGAAGCAGCAGCCATGAAAGATTTTTTGTTAAAAGAATTTCCGGAAATTCCAGAAGACAAAATTATCTTGGAAGAAAACTCATTTGACACTATAGAAAACGCAACTGAAGTAAAGAAGCTTCTGAGCAAATTAATCCTAAATCAAGTCATTGGTTTAACAACTAATGAATTTGCCAGTCGCGCGAAAATGGTATTTAAAAAAGAAGGTCTAAAGATAGACTTTCTTAAGGCTAATGACGAATTAAAAAAACTAAGCCCCCAGACATATGAAAAATTTAAATACAAAAAAAATCCGACTGAGGTAGCTTATGAAAAATGGGCTTATTTGGTAATACTTACTCCCCTAGTTAATACACTTGCGCATGACATTATAAGAAAAATGAGGTCTAAAAGTTAGGTTCCGACTTGCCCCGCAAAAGCGCTCTTGCGAT
>CAYIUZ010000016.1:7684-9995 GCA_964366705.1 uncultured Gammaproteobacteria bacterium
TAAACCATAAGAACAAGTAAGCTCTGTGCGGGGTTTATTATGTCCCGATCTTAAACTCAACGATATCCCCGTCATTCATTATATAGTCTCGTCCTTCAAACATTGCCTTACCCTTCTCTCTTGCACCTTTCCATCCTGAGAACTCTACAAAATTATCAAACCCTACAACTTCTGCTTTTATAAACTTTTTTATAAAGTCCGTGTGAATTTCTCCTGCTGCTAATTGGGCATTCAAACCCTTGAGGATAGTCCAAGCTCTTACTTCTTTTTCTCCTGCTGTTAGAAAGGAAATCAAACCAAGCTCCTGATATGCTTTTTGAATAAGTCTCTCCAGTCCTGAGTGATTCAATCCAAGATCAGCCAAATATTCAGTCTGCTCTGCAGACGACAAACTCGCAAGTTCTGCTTCAATTTTTGCAGAAATCACAACTACTTTTTCAAGTCTTACATTTAATTTCTCTGAATAATCTTTTGCAATTCCATCAATTTTTTCAGACGTATAATCTCCCTCGG
Source organism: uncultured Gammaproteobacteria bacterium (assembly GCA_964366705.1). GTDB lineage: Bacteria > Patescibacteriota > Microgenomatia > Levybacterales > UBA12049 > 2-01-FULL-39-10-A. The sequence continues at coordinate 8,198 of CAYIUZ010000016.1, forward strand.
AAACATTCAGGACCACTATTTCAGGCTTATTTGTAAGAAAAGACATGACGTTCACTTCTTCTTTTTCTTCTTTTGTAAAATCAATATCTCTAACAGGAGTTCCTTTATCTAGTCCTGCAATTATTTTTGCGAATAAATTTTTCTTAGGATCATTACTTTTAAGTCTGCCATCTTGATTCTGAGCTGACTGCATATCTGCAAGCATTAATTCTGTATTTATCGTTTCGTAATCTTCCTTAACCCCAACTGAACCTTCGCGGACAATATTTGTGTCTTCAAACGCGCGAACCACATGTGCAATGACCGAAACTTCCCGGATGTGAGAAAGGAATTTATTTCCAAGACCCGCACCTTCACTAGCTCCTTTTACCAAACCAGCAATGTCTACAAAATTAACAGTAGCGGGTTTAATCGGAGGCAAACTTGTCATCTTTTCTTCCTCCTTTGTAATCTCGGCTAATTTTTGCAAACGAGAATCCGGCACAGGAACTACACCAACATTAGGTTCAATTGTCGCAAAAGGATAATTCGCGACAAAGGCCTGCTGACGCTTTAATAATGCGTTGAATAATGTAGACTTTCCAACGTTGGGTAATCCGACTATCCCGACTGATAGATTCATATTGGATATTTTGTGCCTGTGTTATGAGCGGAATACGCCCATTGACCAGTGCTGTTCTCCTTTCTTTAACATAAATAGATACTATAAGATTCCTTAAATATTCTTGCTTTTCTGAAGCTGTAGAATGCTTTATAGAGTAGTATATTGTATCACACACAGACTCAAAGCTATCCAAGCTTACAGCGTCGTCAGGGGCTTTCTCATCAAAGTCTTTTATCTTCGCTTCTATAACTTCCTTCTTTGCCTTTACGTCTTTCATCTCAACTTTATATTGCTCAAAGTCAATTAGCTTAGTTGCATAAGCCCTTGTATATCTTTTCTCCTCGTCTGTAAGCGTTTCTAATGCGTTTCTGAGGCGTTTTAAATCCTCAGTCGACTTATCTAATGTCTTACCTTGTTGGCCATTCCATTTCTCAGCCTGCGACTTAATAAGAGTTGGATTTGCAAATAGTTCTAATAACTTATTCCAAACCATTGCATCAAGAACTTCTGCATTCACACCTTCATATCTACACTTCTCAGTAGATACGGGGTAATTGTAGATTCTCGCTGCACATCTGTAATAATGATGCTCCCTCACTCCATCTCCAACCCTCTTTGCTCCGCAGGCACACATTACCTTGCCAGACAACAGGTAATCATAAGATTTATTTCTTTTTCCAAATAAAAAGTTTTCTCTCATTCTCTGCTTTGCTCTATAAAACAACTCATCATCTATTAAACGAGGAACTTTTATTTCAAACCAATCCTCCTTCGCTCTCATTCTACGGCTGCTTTTTTTAATCTTCTTATACTTTTCATTGTTGGTGGGATTTTTGGGTATCACTGCCTCCATTCGGTTGTAGTAACTAATGCCAATATAATCTTTCCTATTAAGCAATCTTGCTACGGAACTTTTCGGCCATGAGTCTTTTTTACCCTTCGGAGGTTTTATACCTAACTTATACAGCTCCATAACCACTTTTCTCATTGAGTAACCCTCATCTGCTACCCAATGGAAAATCGTCCTAACTACTTCAGCTTCAGGCTTATTCTCTATGAAGTAACCATTCTTTTCTTTTGTAGTAAAAATATATTTATAGCCATATGGGGCATGATGTCCAACCAAATCACCATTCTTTGCTTTGAATAATTTTCCCCTTCGCATTCTAGATCGGAAGAGCACACGTCTGAACT
>CAYIUZ010000017.1:0-9994 GCA_964366705.1 uncultured Gammaproteobacteria bacterium
TCCATATTTCATGTAATAAAGATGGTCGACTTTTTCAACATGACTTGTTTCGTAATCAGAAAAACTCGTTCCATCTTTTGTGCAATAATTAACAAGCCTCTCTCCCCTATAGATTAAACCTTCATCAAACATTTTTTTAAATGTTTTGTAAACAATTGGAATTATGTCTTCGTCAATTGTTAATTTTTTCCTTGTCCAATCTAAAGAAAAGCCCAATCTTTTAAGCTGATTTTCCATAACAGGCCTGTTTTTTTCTACAAAATCCCAAATCATTTTATAAAGAGTATCCCGATCATAGTCAAATCTTGATTTTCCATCTTTCTGAAGTTGTTTTTCAAAAACAAATTGAGTTTCAAATCCTGCATGATCTGCACCAGAAAGCCAAAGAGATGCGTCTCCTAGCATTCTGTGATAACGAATGAGTATATCTTCAACCACATACATTGCATGTCCGAAATGGAGAGGAGCATTAGCATTTGGAGGAGGAAGAATAATTGTAAATGGTTTTCCGTTAGGATTTACTTCTGGAGAAAAAGATCCTGAATCTTCCCATTGTTTATAAATTTTCTCTTCAATCTTTTTGTGGTCATAAACCTTATCCATCCCGTTAAAAAACCCTCCTTAATAGTTTATCATTTAATATAAAATGTTGCTGTTTTAAATAATTTTTTCTAACGGGATCCATGTTATTTTATGGAGTTTACAGCGGCAGAAATATCGCTCCCCATTTTCTTTAAGTCTGTTTTAGATTTCCAGAAGAAATATCCAACTGTTCCAAAGGTAATTATCGGTGAAACGTATGGAGGCACTTCTATTTGGAACGCATGAAGCGACATTATTACTCCCAAGAAAAATATAGAATACATCGCACCATTTTTTAGGAATCTATACTGCTTAATTCTATCGATATTTGAAATAGTTAATTTTCTAAGTATCAATGCTCCAATTCCATTTCCAATTAATATGAACGGGACTGAAAAAGTGAAAGCAAATGCTCCTACAACTCCGTCTATTGAAAACGTAGTATCCAAAACTTCTAAATATGCGATCTTTGAAACGTCGCTCATTTTATTTTTCTTATCCAGTAATCTTGCTTCCTGTTGTTCAGCAAATTGCCTAAAACCGTGAATAATAAAGAACGCAGTAGAACCCACAACAGCGGAAAATGCTAGCATATCATCGACCTTTAGGGCTAAATAAACAATTATTGCGAGAATTATTGAAACGATTGCAAAAAACCATGCGCCTTGACCTTGAAAGAACTTTTCTCCCCTTAGTCCGAAGTTTTTAGGTTCGAGAAATAACCAGTTGAAAAATAAAAATATCAAAAATACTCCTCCACCCAGAAGAAGAAGAGGCGCAGTATGCTCAATTGCTTCTTTTGCTGCTTCGCTACCACTAAATGATACGCCTAATACTTCAATCGGACCGAGGCTTGGAGTTGCTGTCCAGATTATTAAAAACGGAAGCACTCCCCTAACTACAAAAACTGCGAAGAAAAATCCATAAGTTAAAAACCATCTCCTTGCCTTTTTACTCATTCCAGAGAGAACTTCAGCGTTGATAACTGCGTTGTCAATTGAAGTAATAACTTCAAACACACAGAGTCCCAGGATGGTTATGATTATAAACAAGAATTCCATGTCATCATTTTACCAAATTTTGAGGCTTTTTGTGCGAGGTGTATGCGTCACGCACTTTTCGGACTTTTGGTTGATATAAAAGTCATAGGCGACATGTATTTTAATGAAGCATGTGGCCTCTTGTAGTTATACCAGTATAAATACTTTGTCAGCTTTTTAGCAAATGCTTCCTGATCATAATATATTTCATCATTTCGCAAGATAAATTCTTCTTGTATGGTTCTATTAAATCGTTCAATGAATGCATTAATCTTTGGCATTCTGGGATAGATAAATTGATGTTTAATATTCTCTTCTTCTAAGTACTCGTGGAATAATTTGAGGAATTCTGATCCATTATCTGTTTGTACTGTATGGATTGAAGTAGGATTTAATTCTTGGAACTCCCCAAAGACCCTCCTTGCCGTAGCAGATGATAGATTATCAACATGCACAACATGAGCAAACTTAGTATAGATATCAATAACACTCATGAATAAATGTTTCTCGTAGTTAATGTATACGACTATTGAATCCATCTGAATAAATCCGGAAGATGTTACCTTAGGAGACTTTCTTACTCTTAGTTTTTTGAACTTGTTTTGCTGTTTCTGAGGATAGATTTTCTTCTCAAAGGTTAAATGTCTTCTCTTGATAACTTTTCCAATGGTACTTACTGCAAGAGACTCAATACCTAACTCCCTTGCATATGCATCAACAAATGGTTTAAGCATATTTTTACCAATATTCCCATGTTCCCTTCTCATCTCCTTGATAAATGCTACAAGTCTCCAGTCTGTTTCCATCTTTCTAACGTGCAAGGGTCTGGTTGCGTGTGGAACTAAGCTAATGATTCTTCTCCCATTTGTTTCGTATGTTTTCCTCCAGTCATAAAAGGTACTCTTCTTTATCTTAAATGCATCAAGTGTTGGACGTAACCCATATTTGCAATAGTGGTTAATCACATGCATCCGGAATCCTGCAACATCTGATATCTCTTGAGCTAACCCATCCTGCATTAATTTCATCAGGATATGATAACTCTTCTTTGAGTATTTTGGTCGTAGATATCGTATTCGTTTAAAATCACTTGCCATACATTTCCTTATTCCTAATATTCCGAAATGTATCGTGACTTATTCAGAGGCTTATTCTGCATTTTAAAACAACAGTAAGATTAGTAAAAATGAAGAAAAAATGCAGGATTTATCTTTGAGCTATTGTAAGTAAGAATTCTTCGTCTTTTCTTATTTCTCTTGATAGACTTTTATCAAAATTTAAAACCGTTTGACTACTAGGCAGATTAAAGGATAAATCAAATGGATAAGAATCAATCCCCGGCTGCTTGTATATTTTAAGTGAATAAACCGCAGATTTTTGCGACGACGGCAATGAGTATGGGATATCATAATTAACAACTATTGTTTTTATCTCTTTTTCTGCGACTTGAACTAAAAATCCGTAAACATTTTTATCCATCTGATTCCGCTCGTAAACTTCAAGACCAACTGGCGGTTTAAAATTTGCGCCATTATACTGCGCAGCATTAGTTATAGCCTTTTCAACTTTTTCTCTCTTTCCGTCAATCGAAATAGAGGTTAGTCTTGAAGCTTCTGGCAAAACAAGCTGTAAGTAGTTTTTGTAAACTCCATTTCCTTTTTCTGCATTATTTTTAAAAGAAATAGAAAGCTCTGATGAAATTTTTCCACTATCTGAAACGGAAACTTTTTTTGAGATGCTTCTTGAAACAAATTTATTGATTTTATTTTTTCCTAAATTTCCTTCGCTAACTCCAAGATAATCATTTATTTTATTGTTTTCTTTTTCTCTATTGTCCCAGAGAGAGGACGACCAGCCATTTGCTGTAAAAATATTTTGAGTTGAAGGATTTGGAAATGCAAACAATAAATGTTTTTCAGAAATTAAATTTCCGATTTGTCTTGTTATCAAAAAGGGCGACAAATCATTCCTCGTGTCCAATTCATTCTTTAATGAATTTAAAATTTCTATTCCAAAATTATTTTCTCTAAAAGAAATCTTTTCTATATTTTTATCAGATATTTTTTCAGATTGCCCCGGAACCGCAATTGGACCAAGAACATTAAGCATATTTTTTATAAATATAGCGTCAATTGCTATAACTCCGTCTACTTTTTCCTCGACGGCAAGGGAGTAAATATTTGATGCAGAAATTGCACTGTTTATAAAATCAGGATCAAAATTACTATCCCTTAAAGTAAGATTTTCCAATAGCAAATATCTCTTTAGTCCAAATGCCGGCTCAATGATTGATTTTAAATTCTCATCCACCGGAGCTTCGTCAAAAGCAGTAAAATCTGTTATCTTTGCATTTTTTATTTCCATAACAGCGAATGCCTCAACTACTCCTCCACCCGGTCTTAATTCAGAATTGTCTTGAAGTAAAATTAAATATTTTTTAGGAGAATCGAATCCCAATATATCCGGAAGAATTTCTGAGGAGTTTGAAAATAAATCAATAAAAGGAAGGACGCTGTTGTAATCCGACTCTAGATTTTTTGGTAAATTTCCTTCAGCTTTTACCTTCTGAACTAATAAAACAGCATTCCTAAATAAATTTGATGCATTTATAAAGTCAGATTTGGGATCCATACTTTTCCCGTCATAAACATTTCTCAATAGCTCTCCTCCATCTAGAATTCCCAAGCCCGCATTTGAAATTGTTTTACCGGTTTCTGCTTTTTTCTTAATACTCTCCGCAGGCTTTTTCATCCCTAAGTATTTTCCTTCAAGAAGAAGCGGCTGAGATGTTTTTAGTGCAATGTCAAAAAGAACACTTGAGCTCTTAACCTGTCTCCTTGCTTTATCAAAATTACCATTATCAGCTGATGCAAATGCATTTTCTATTTCTCTCTCTCCTAGCTTAATGTATGCTCCAGTTGTTAAAAACGGCAGGAGTAAAATAAATAAAATTAATAGAGAAAATGCTAAAGCGGGTTTTATAAAGTTCTTTCTTTTTTTCGATTTATCAATTACTCTCACTTCCCTATTTTCCTTTTTTTCAATTTCTAATTCTTTTATTTTTTCACCTAAATTATATTTGCTAAGTGCAAACTGAGAATTTTTTGGGATATAAAATTCACTCTTTCTTTTTGAATTTATAAAATCTATTTTTATATCAGGATTAATATTTTTAAATTTAGATGCAAGTGAAATATCTGTTATAGGATGGGGACTAAAAAGAAGGATTGTTTTTTGAGAAATATCTAAATATGAAGCTTTAATTATTAACTTAATTGTATCTTTGAACGTTACCGGATAACTGAGCATTAAACCGTCATTCTCAACCATAATTCTTTCATTTTTTCTCGCCTGCAAAGAAAACTTGCTAATTGATGCAGTTTTATCAAAAAAAATATTTTTATCAAAAAGGTCACCAAATATTAACACTTGAGATTTTGAGTATGAAGCAGCAATTTCATCCGCATGCTTTACGTCAGTATTTCTAACGCTCCCAATAAAATAAAATGTGGCTCCAACTTCCCTCGCTTTTTCAATAAAAGAAAAAGCAGATTTTCTTGTAATTTTTTCCCCATCATCAACAATAAAAATTTTTGAATATCTACCGTCTGGCACCTGGGGTATTCTTCTCTTAAAAGCAACATGCATTACTTTTCCATTTTTTTGAGAAAATCGTTTTGGTGAAACAAGAACTACGAGATAGTCTTGGGAAAATTCCTTAGCTAACTCCTCACCAATTAAGCCAATTTTATCTACTATTAAAATTGGGGGCATTTTTGACGATGCCTCGTGTATTTGTTGGACAGGCACTTTCATCGGGTATTTAAATTTTAGTGAAGTTAACTGGCATTATCAAGCGCGATGTTCACAAGCCTGTCTGCTTTTTTATTTTCCTCTCTCGGAATATGCTTATATGTGATTGGTAATTTTATTTGTGCTTCAATTTCCCGGGCTTTAAAGAGAAGAATTCTTAGTCCTGGATTTTTAATTTTATAAATTCCATTTAACTGCATTGCTGCTAAATTAGAATCCATAAGAAAATTTACTTTCTTTAAATTTATTAAATTATTTTTGTTTTCGAGTACCCAGGATAATCCCTCAATTATCGCCTTATATTCTGCAACATTATTTGTGGTTATACCGATAGTCTTCCCAATTTCCGCAAGAATTTTCTCGTTTTGGTCCTCTATGTGCGTTCCGGTTGCAGCAGGACCCGGGTTTCCGCGTGAACCTCCATCTGTATAGATTGTTATGGCTAAAACATCATTCATTTCGTATTCCCGTTCTGAAATAATTTTTTGGATTTGGGCCTCAAAAACAAGCTATTCTAATAATTTTTCCTGAAGCTTGTGGCATAAAATCCAGCGTTTCATTATTATTAGGGTATAGTACTTCAAAAGCTATTTTATCAGAGACGAAGAATGGTTGAAATAGTTAGAATAACTAATTGCTTAACTATGCAACTATTTTAGCTATGCGGTTCTTATTTAGGTTTTACTACCAAAGTTCTATCTTTTCCTTCTCCCACTGACTCTGAAATTACATCAGGATCATCGGATAGATACATGTGGACTTCGCGTCTTTCCCAGGACTTTAAGTTTGGTAGAAAAATTTCCTGTCCTTCTGAAAGCGCTCTGTCTTTTGTTTGAGCTGCAAGATTTTTTAGATAATCAGATCTATTCTTTTTATAGTCTCCGACCTCTACTGACACTCTTTTAAATTCTCCTAGTTTTTTTGCAAGCATTAAAGAAAGGACTAGTTGAATGGAATCAAGAGTATCTCCATGGTGGCCGATAATAAGTCCTGGATCTTCAGAATTAATAACAACATCAATTGACTCTTCACTGTCAGTTACGTCAAATGAATCCTTGATGCCAAGGCTGTCAAAAAGTTCTTGTATTAGTTTTTTCGCAATTTTTTCGTTTTCTGCCATAAACCTTCAAGGCCTCCTAGCCCCATAATTTTATACTGCTGCATGATACCAAAAATCGAGAAAGTATTCCAGTAGAGGGAGAGTCCGACCGGAAGAGTGAATGAGAAGAATGCGATCATGATAGGGAATATATATGTGGACTGGGCTTGAAATACTGAAGCGAAATCATCATTTTTCTTTTTCTTGTCAGTGGGCTTTGAAGAGAAAAGCATTTTAGTCTGAAAAAACTGAAGAAGACCAGTAATTAAGGGTACGCCAATTGCAATGACAGGAGCGGAGGATAAGAGCTGAGAAGGACTTTGTCCTAATGGTATAGTAAAAAATGTCGACTCCCAAGCTGAGGTTAACTTCAAAGGATCGATTACGATTCCATTTATAAAACTCACCAGTTCACTTGAGTTTTTATGAACGACACTATTTAAAACATTATAAAGTCCGAAGATCACGGGGAGCTGAATAAGAGTAGGGAGACACCCTGCTGCGGGATTTACACCGTGCTCTTTGTAAAGCTTCATTGTCTCTTCCTGTAGTCTTTTCTTGTCACCCTTATGCTTATCTTTTAAGTTTGAGATGTGGGGAGCAAGATCCTGCATTTTTTTACTTGCCCTAAGCTGCGCAGAAATTAAAGGATATAAAACAATTCTAATTACTATTGTTAAAGCAATAATTGAAAATCCTAATGGGTAGGGGAGACCTACGGCAAGAAGCGCCTGATATATGGCGACTAACACGTTTATAATTGGATTTACTATTGCTACGTTAAACAGTTCCATTTAATTTATTTGGATTGTAGAATGGCTGGCATTTTGAAAGCCTAACTACACCTAATCCCACTCCCTTCAATATTCCGTTTTCATTTATAGCTCTTTTTGCGTACTGGGAACAGGTCTCGTCAAACCTGCAAAATCTATTTGTACCCAAAACACTTTTAAGAACTGTTGATATAAAAATTTGGTAAATATCTATTAGGGTAATTGCAGTTTTTTTAATCATTTTAATAAATTATTTTCTTTAAATATTCTCTTTATTTCTTCTAAGATTTCTGCTCGGTCTTTATCTTTTGCCAGCGCGCTGGGATAAAAAATAAAATCATTTCCCGGTTTTATATTATCAAATATTTCTTCTATGCAAGAACGGACTTTTCTTCTTAATGCGTTTCTCTCTGTTGCTCTTGCGTCAACTTTCTTTGAAATAATAAATGCGAATCTATTTATTTCGAGAGGGTTTTCGCCAATCCTTAGATTAAACAATGGTAATTTAAAGTTTTTCCCTTTATTTATTGAGCCAAAGGTTAGTCTGTATTCTCTTTTAAGCATTAAACGGTAAGCTTTTTACGACCGCTGCCTCTTCTTCTCTTAAGAACTTTTTGCCCACCATTTGTCGCGGACCTTTTTAAGAAGCCGTGTTTTCTTGCTCTTTTTAGTTTTTTTAACTTTCTAAATTTTTCCATTTTTGCCTAGATACTAGAAACTAGATATTAGACAATAGTTCACTTATTATTAAAAAGTTAAAACTAATTACTAGTATCTAGTTACTAATTACTGAATTGATTATAGCAAATAATCAATTTTCTCAAAAGTGGTAAAAAAAGATGGGGTTTTATCCACTTTCGCGATATTGACAGGGGAGGGGACTCTCTCTAAACTTCATATTTACCTATGTTATCCACAATTGATCTCTGGAAAAAAATATTAGCTGAAATTCAGACAGAAATCTCAAGCGCAAACTTCTTAACTCTTTTTAAAAATACGACTTTAATTTCTTACGAGGATAACGTAGCGACTATCTCGGCCCCATCCACTATGATAATTGATCTTTTAAATAAAAGGTTTTATGACGTAATTAAAAAAACAGTCGACAAACATCTTGGTTCTGACACCAAGTTAATTTTTGTTCCAAAAGCTCCTGCTTTAGTAGCAAATAAAGAAGCAGGTCCGCTATTTTCAAGTACGCCTTCGCCCAAAGCCTCCCTTGGCCATCTTCCAAGAGTTAGAGCAGATTTTACATTTCAAAGCTTTGCTGTGTCAGGGACAAACCAATTAGCATTTGTGTCTGCAACAACTGTTGCTGAAAAAATCGGAACTGCATACAATCCGCTTTTTATATATGGACCCGTAGGGGTAGGGAAGACGCATTTAATGCAGGCCGTTGCAAATGAACTTTATAAAAAGGATCCAAATAAAAAAATTCTCTACATAACCAGTGAGGAGTTTACGAATGAGGTAGTTGAGGGAATTAGAGCAAACAACACAGCGTCCATGAAACGTAAATTTAGAAATCTCGATTTACTTATGATCGATGATATTCAATTTATTGCAGGCAAAGAAAGAGTCCAGGAGGAACTTTTCCACACCTTTAATATTCTCGTGGATAACTCATCCCAAATCATTCTTACATCTGATAGACCGCCTTCGGAACTTAGAAAAGTGGAAAAAAGACTTGTTTCCAGATTCTCCGGAGGCTTAACAGTAGATATTGATTCCCCAGATTACGAATTAAGATGTGCAATTCTACTAACCAAAGCAAAAAAGTTTAATTTCGATTTAGATATAGAAACAGCTAAGATTATTGCCCAAAAAACAGAAGACACAAGGGAGCTTGAAGGCCTACTTCTTAGAGTAATGACTGAGGCATCGAATGAAAACAGCGACGCAAGTCCAGGCTTGGCGGAAAAAGCGCTAAAATCAAATGATGATCTTAGGCGGGAGCTCAGACCTGAAGATGTAATTAATAGCATATGTGAATTCTATCAGATTAAACCAACACAACTAAAGGGAACCAAGAGAGACGCTAAGCTGGTTAGGGCTAGACAGGCATGCATGTATGTCTTAAAAAAGGAAAGTGGTTTGACCTTTTCCGAGATAGGTAATCTACTTGGGGGAAGAGATCACACGACAATTATGCATGGCGTGGATAAAATAGAAGGCTTAATATCTGCCCACAAGCTTACAGAAGAGTCATTAGGAATAAAAGATATAAGTCAGAAAAGCTAATGTTGAAAACTATTTAAATTTATACACATATGAAAATCCTAAACTTATCAACCCGTAATCCACATAAGTTATCTACAAGTTATCCACAATTTTCTAGGCGTAAATCGTTGCTTTTTTCCACTTTTCCTGGTAACCTACTACAACTACAAATTAATATATATGTTTAGAGCAGTTGTATTATCTTCTAATTTGAAAAGTGGAATATCCTTCGCAAATCATGCAATATCCTCTAGGAGCCAGCTACCAATTCTTTTAAATTTTCTTCTTAGCGCTAAGGATGGAAACTTGTTTATTTCAGCTACGGACTTAGAAATAGGAATAATTATTAAAATTCCAGCAAAAATTGAAGATGAAGGGGAGGTAAGTATTTCCGCAAAGACATTTGTAGACTTAGTTTCTAATATAGATCAGGAAAAACTAACACTTGAGCTTAAAGAAAACGTTTT
>CAYIUZ010000018.1:0-9940 GCA_964366705.1 uncultured Gammaproteobacteria bacterium
AAATTGTAACGAATCCGTCTTCCATGGGTTGTCTCATTGCCTCGAGCACATGACGGGGAAATTCGGGAAATTCATCTAAGAATAAGACGCCCCGGTGAGCAAGTGAGATTTCTCCGGGCTTTGGGATATTGCTTCCTCCGATTAAACCAATATGAGAAGTTGTATGGTGGGGAGAGCGGAACGGCCTTTTAACAACAACTGTTTCCTTATCGAGTAATCCTGAAATGCTATATATTTTTGTAATTTCTATTGCCTCATCAAATGTAGGTTTTGGAAGAATTGAAGAAAAAGTTCTGGCAAGAAGAGTTTTTCCAGCCCCGGGTGGACCTTTAAGTAGAATATTATGTCCTCCTGCAGCTGAAATTTCCATAGCTCTTTTTGCTTGTTCCTGTCCTTTTATGTCCTTCATATCAAATTCAAAATCTTCCTCGGTAATAGAATCGATAGAAGTTGGTTTTTGTTTTGTAATTTTTGTTTTTCCACTCAGATGATCAAGAAGTTCGTGTAAAGATGTAACAGGCATAATATCAACGCCTTTTATGATTGCCGCTTCTTTTGCGTTTTGGTGAGGAAGAAAAAAGGAAGTTAGCTTTTTTTCTTTTGCAAGAATTGCCTGAGGTAGTGCGCCAAAGGTATGCCTTAGTTTCCCCTCAAGTGATAGCTCTCCCATAAAAAGAAAGCTTGAAATACCAGCTCTTATCTGCTCGTTTGCAATTAAGACTCCTAGGGCAATTGGAAGATCATAAAGCGCTCCTTCTTTCGGAAGATCAGCAGGTGCTAAATTTACAGTAATTCTTTTAGCGGGAAATTCAGCGCCGGTGTTTTTAATTGCACTTCTTACTCTCTCTTTAGCCTCCTCAACTGCTTTATCCCCAAGTCCGACAATTGTGAATGAGGGTAATCCTTGGCTGGCAATATCCACTTCTACTTCGACAGGAACTGCATTAAGTCCAATTATAGCCGAGGAATTAACCTTTGCAAGCATACCTAGTATATAAACCTCCCGTTAAACGCCGATTGTGATTGCTTTTTATAATTCTTTAATCGTAATCCTAAGAACCTTCTGCCTTGTGTTGTTTTAAGATAATGTTCTCGGCGTTTAGCATCAACTTCATCTAAACAACCTTCAAAATAAATTAATTTAATTGGAAGTCTAGATTTTGTAGAGAAAGATTCGCCATTTTCATGTTCTTTGATTCGATTTTTAAGATTATCGGTGTATCCAATATAGCGCTGATGATCTCTTAAGCTTTCTAAGACATAAACACAAAAGAACATGCGGGAGGTTGTATTACTAGGCATATAAATATAATATCATTTAATTTATTATGCCAATATAGTTTTCTGGAGTAAGTTTTTTAAGTTCTGATTTTTGTTTGGTGTTCAATGGGAGTTTGTCTATCAAGTTTAAGAAATCTTTCTCAGTCATTTTTTGTCCGCGGGTTAAGCTTTTCAAAATTTCATAACCGTTTTTGATGCCTTCTTTTTTAAGATAAATTTGAATTGCTTCTGAGAGAATTGACCAATCAGAATTTAAGTCTTTTTTAATTTGTTCTTCGTTTGCTTTTACTCTTTTTAATCCCGACAAAGCATTTTTATATGCAAGAAGTGAATAGGCGAGAGTGAGTCCGAAATTTCTTGAGATCGTACTATTTGATAAATCTCGTTGAAGTCTTGATATTGGTAGTTTGCTCGTAAATCCTTCAATCAAAGAGTTGGCGATTATCAAATTTCCCTCAGAGTTCTCAAACATGATTGGATTAATTTTCTGAGGCATTGTTGAAGATCCAACTTCACCTTTTTTATTTTCCTGGAGGAACCATCTATCACTAATATATCTCCACATATCTTGGTTGAAATCAAGTAAGATTCCATTGATTCGCTGTAAAACTTGAAACACAAAAATAATATCTTCATATGGAGCAATTTGATTTGTTGTGGTGTTTACTTTTAGTTCAAAAGAGGAGATAAAGTCTTTTGAGAATTTTGGCCAATCTACTTTTGGATAAGCAAAGTTAAGAGCATTGTAGTTTCCGACCGCTCCGTTGAGTTTACCACAAAGCTTTGCCGATTTGAGAATTTTGACTTCTCTTTCAATTCTCTCGAAGAAAACTAGAAATTCTTTGCCTAAAGTTGTGGAGACTGCTGCTTGTCCATGAGTCCTAGCAATCATTGGAAGATTTTTATATTTCTTTGATTGGTTTAAAATCTCTCTGTTCAATTCTTGGAGGTTTTTGAGAATTACGATTTCAATTGCGTCTCTTAGCATTAGTCTAATGGTAATGTTGTTAATGTCTTCAGAAGTGAGACCAAAATGAATAAAGTCTAGAATATCAAAGAGGGAATTTTTTGATAATTTATCTTTTAAATAATATTCAATCGCTTTTACATCATGCTTGGTAGTTGATTCAATCTTTTTGATCTTTTCTGCTTCGTCTAAATTAAAATTTTCAATTATCTTCTCTAATATTTTCTCTTCGGCTTTTGTTATTTTTCTAATAACACCAATTTTTGAAAGAGCGATTAGGTATTTAATTTCGATATCGGTACGGTATTTTATAACAGCATATTCTGATGAATATTCTGATAGTTCTTCGACGTTATTTCTGTACCGTCCATCGATTGGGGAGATTGCTGTAAGAGGGCTAAACTTTGATTGTTTCATTTCTCTTGCTCCCAGTAGAAATAAATTTAATAGGAGTTTTTGTTTCCCTTTCTATAAATTTTAAATAATCCTGTGCTTCTTTAGGGAGCTTTTTAAAAGACGTCGTTCCATAGGTTTTAGATTCCCAGCCTTTAAAAGTTTTATATACAACTTTTATTTTTGCTAGATCTTCAGTAGAAATGTCTTCATAGTTTACTCTCTTTCCTTTTAGTTCATAATGCGTGGCAACTTTTATCTCAGAGAAATTATCTAAAATATCAAGCTTTGTAATTGCGTAGCCCGTAAAGCCATTTACTTTTGAGGCAAATCTTAAGAGCTCTAAATCAAGCCATCCGCATCTTCTTGGTCTGCCCGTTGTTGCTCCAAATTCTGCACCAATTTCTCTAATTTTTTCTCCAGTCTTGTCATTTAGTTCTGTTGGGAAGGGTCCTCCTCCAACGCGCGTTGTATATGCTTTTGCGACTCCTATAATATTTTTTAATTTCTGTGGAGCAACCCCCGCATAGTGAGTGATCCCTCCGGATAAAATGTTTGAAGCAGTGACATATGGATATGTTCCCCAATCGTTATCAAGATATACTCCTTGAGCTCCTTCAAAAACAATTTTTTTATTATTGTCTACTGCGTTATTTAGGATTCCGAAAGTTTCAGAAACGTAAGGCGAGACCCTTTTTCTAAAAATTAAAAACTGCTTTTCAATTTCATTTTGACTTAATGGTTTTGAGCCAAGTGCTTTTAGAATTTTATTTTTTACTAACAATTGTGTTTTTAGTTTTTCTGAGAATATTTTAGGATTCATAAGATCCCCAAGTCTTATCCCGTTATAGCTAGCTTTATCGGCATAAGTTGGTCCAATTCCTCGCCCAGTTGTTCCAGTTTTTACTTTTCCTTTTGCTTCTTCGTATAAAGCATCAAGGAGTTTGTGGTAGGGCATGATCATGTGGCAACGAGGAGAAATGATAAGCCTATCCTTTATTTTTATTCCTGTTTTTTCAATGTTTTGTATTTCATCAATTAAAACTTCAAGATCTAGAATTACGCCATTTGTAATCAGGTTTTTTGTTTTTGGATTAAAAACACCAGATGGTAAAAGATGTAGCGAGAACTTTCCTTTATCATTTATTATCGTATGCCCCGCGTTGTTTCCTCCATGGAATCGGACTACTAGGTCTGAGTTGGCTGCGAGGTAATCGATGATTTTTCCTTACCCTTCATCACCCCATTGGGCACCGATAATTACAGTAGTTGCCATCTAGACATCTGGATTTTAGTACAGATCTCTCGCACTTGCAAGGATCAAGTGGTACAATATCGTAGCAAATTGATCTAATTATTCTAATTGACCTAATTAACCTAAATTTTAGAAATTAGAAATTAGGATTTAGAAATTTTCAAGATATGGATCAAGCCTCTCAAGTAAAAGAAAAAATTGACATAGTGTCACTTATTTCTGAGTATCTTCCTCTTAAAAAAATGGGGAGAAATTTTACGACAGTATGTCCATTTCACAGCGAAAATTCTTCATCATTTGTTGTTAGTCCTGAAAGACAAATTTGGCATTGTTTTGGATGTGGAAAAGGGGGAGACGCATTTTCATTTTTAATGGACTATGAGAATTTAGAGTTTGTAGAGTCGCTTAGAATTCTTGCAAAAAAAGCAGGAGTTACTTTAAAAATAACTGGAAATTCATTTACGGCGTCTAGAAAAGAAGCAATATATTCCATAAATAAAATTGCAGCGGATTATTATCATTTCGTTTTAACAAAGCACCCTGCGGGGGAGAAGGCTCTGAAATATCTAATAAAAAACAGGGGACTAAATGAGAAATTAATCAAGACATTTAATATTGGATTTGCTCCTGGTAGGGGAGAGGATCTTTCGAAATATTTACTTGATAAAAAAAAATATAAAACGGCGGATTTAGTAGAGGCAGGACTTGGAATTCAGAAAAATGATCGAGTAATTGATTTTTTCAGAGGAAGAATTATTTTCCCGTTAATAGATCACCGGGGAAATATTTCAGGTTTTTCGGGAAGAAAAATTTTAGAAACTGATTTTGGTCCAAAATATATAAACACTAGGGATACGCTTGTGTATCACAAGGGAAGTATGTTTTTTGGGTTTAATCTTGCAAAAGACTCAGTTAAAAAAGAAGAATTTACAATCGTGATGGAAGGGGAGTTTGATGTAATAACTGCCTATAAAGAGGGAATTACAAACGCAGTGGCCCTTAAGGGGACTGCTTTAACTGAGGATCAGGCGATACTTCTCTCAAGATTTGCACCTAAAGTTTCGCTTTGTCTTGATCAGGATAGTGCGGGAATTGAAGCCATGAAAAGAAGTATTCCAGTTTTGGAAAAAAGAGGACTAACTATAACTGTAATTATTCCGGATGAAAAAGATCCCGACGAGGCACTTAGAAATAATCCAATAGGATTTAAAAAGGCTGTTAAGGATGACAGGGAAATTTATGATTTTTTACTTGATAAATTTGTTTCAGAAAATAATTCTGATACAGCAATAGGTAAGAAAAAAATTGGAGATGAAATGCTTCCTCTGATTTCAAAAATTCAAAACGAAATCATAAAAGAACATTATCTAAAAAAATTAAGTGAAGCGATTAGTACTTCCTATGATTCCCTGTTAAGACAAATTGAAAATAAAGAGCCTGATAAAGACGAAAAAATAATTCAAAAAAATCAAAAGCAAGACAGGCATGAACTCCTTGAAGAATATCTTTTAGGACTTGTTATTCAGAGCATGGAATCAAAGCAAATGTTAATTAAAGTTAAGGATATTTTAAATAAATATGAGTTTTATCTCCCATCAGTTGGAAAAATATTTGCTGAAATTTTATCAGTCGTAAGCGCAAAAGATTTTGACTTAAAATCTGTATCGAAGAATTTATCAAATGAACTTCTTCCAGTTTTTGATAAATGTTTTTTAATGCCGCTTCCGAAATTTAAAGATAATATTAAATATGAAGAGGAAATAATTAGGGTTTCAAAAGAATTAAAATTAATTCAACTTAAAGAAAGAATTAAGCAAATTAGCCATGATTTAAAAGGAAAAGAAGAGAATGAAGTTGAAATCGAGAAAATTAAAGAAGAAATTGCAAGTATTACATCTCAAATTGTTTCTTCTTAGGTTTAATTTGAGCTCAATTTGTGGTAGAATATAGTAATATGGCAAAAACCGCCCCAAACATTCTGGCAGATATAGTGGGCTCTGCAAAAAAACGCGGATACATAACGCAAGAAGAGATCCTTTCTATGTTCCCAAAACCTGAAGAACATATAGAAGATCTAGATTCTCTTTATGATAAATTGATAAAAGCTGATATTGATGTTTTTGAGTCAGTTGCGGAAACTCAGGATGGTGAAAAACCAATTGAAGATCTTGAAAAAGAATTAGAAGCTTTAACTGTTCTAACAGAAGGAACCGTAAGTGATCCAGTAAGAATGTATTTGAAAGAAATTGGAAGAATTCCACTTTTAAATTTTGATCAGGAAATTGTTCTAGCTAAAAGAGTAGAAAAGGGGGACGAGGAGGCGAAGAAAATATTAGTTAATTCAAATCTTCGTCTCGTAGTTTCAATTGCAAAAAAATATGTTGGTCGGGGACTTACTCTTCTTGATTTAATTCAAGAAGGAAATCAGGGTTTAATTCGCGCAGTAGAGAAGTATGACTGGAGAAGAGGGTTTAAGTTTTCAACATATGCTACCTGGTGGATTCGTCAATCTATAACACGTGCGATCGCTGATCAAGCAAGAACAATTAGAATTCCAGTCCATATGGTAGAAAATATAAATAGATTTTTAAGAGCTTCTAGAAAATTAATGCAGGAATTAGGACGCGAACCAACCCCAGAAGAAGTTGCAAAAGTTTTAGATATTGATCCAGAGAAAGCGCTTGAAATTATAAAAATTTCCCAGGAACCAGCAAGTCTTGAATCTCCGGTTAGTGACGAAGAAGATTCCCGTCTTGGAGATTTCATTCATGATTCAGCAGCGCCAACTTTATTTGATTCAGCAAGTCGCGAGCTTTTGAAAGAACAAGTTGACCAAGTTCTGGGAACTTTATCAGACAGGGAAAGAAGAGTTCTTGAAGAAAGATTTGGGCTTAAAGATGGAAGACCAAAGACTCTCGAAGAGGTAGGAAAAATGTTTGCAGTCACTCGAGAAAGAATCAGACAAATTGAAGCAAAATCTTTAAGAAAACTCCGTCATCCTTCCCGTGGAAATAAATTAAAAGATTATTTAGGCTAAGAATAGGGGAGATGGCCTCAGAAATTTCCAAATTTAAGTTCAAAACTTTGTAAAATAAAATAATTTCACGGTTAATTTTCACGAAATTAATTTTTACGTCGCACAATTATATTTCGGCGGAGGAGAGGTTATTAGTAAAGATATATTTTTAAACGAATATTTGAATATGATTTTACTAAATTAATTTGTGTTAATCGCTTAGAGTCCCAGATTTGGAGGTTCTTCTGGTTTGTGATCTGGGTGCATGAGCGGAATTGTAAATTTGCCTTTTGAGTCTTTCTCCCAGCCTATCCACACTCCTCTACCATTTAATCTTTCATCTGAGCTTTTTCCAACCCTAGTGAATCTCCAAAGTACGCTTCCATATCTTTCATCATTTCTAATCTCACCTCTGTCAGTTTCTCTAGTTGTTACAACTGTTTGCTCTGGAGATAATAAATCAAGCTGAGTATCCGCGTCGGTTTGAATAGTTAGTACTCCAATCCTGATTAGTCTTCCTGGTTTTAAGGTCTGATAAACATTTCCTGCTTCTGTTGTTCGAGGTTTATCTTTTATTGTTGTACCGAATTCTGGTTTTGCGATTGTCATATTTATTTTTTGGGTTTCTACCGCAATTAGGGCAATTTTTTAAATTACTTTTACGATTTCTTTTGTCTCTTCTCCGTCTGCTTCCCATTTACAGTTTTTGCAGATGATTTTATAGCAGACTTCGCAGTTTTCGTTTTGCCTAGGATCCATGCATCTAGATTATACCACTTAACTATTAATAGTAAGCTTGCTAGAGTAATTGAAGCAAAAGAAATAAGAGTGCCAGTTCTGAGAGATTTAGGAGCATATATTATTTCTATTTTATTTTTTCCAGCTAAAATTGGGATCGCTCTAAAAGTATAATTTGCTCTGATGATTTCTGTGTTATCTCCATTTACTTTTGCTAACCACCCAGGATAATAATTATCTGAAATAACAAGTATTGAATTATCATTTGAATTTACATTTAATAAAATTTTGTTTGGAGTATATTCAATTATTTCAGTATTTTCCGGACTACCCTTCCCCATTTTTATTTTCGGATCTTTTTCTAAAACTACAGATTTTTTTAAATCAAAATTTTTATCAAACATTTTATCAAATATTCTTTGTGAATTTGTTTCCGTGATATACTCCCCTACCAGATAGGCTTTTGGTAGCGATTCGAGGTTTTCAAAAAGTTGAAAATCACCATCCTGATAAATTAATTTAAATTTATCTTTTGGGTAATTATTAAATTGAAAAGCCCAGGATTTTCCGATATCTGATTTTTTTTGCAATATATATCTAATCCCTAATATGTCAATTATTTTTGGAAAATATTTTCCTTCCTTTGGTAAATATGCCCCAAGTCGGTCAGCATTTATAAATCTCCCATCACTTAGTGACTTAGAGAATTCGCCATATCGTCTTATGTAGAGTGGATCATATCCTCCAGTTGATTGAAAATTATAATAAACACTTCCCTCTTCTCCAAACGGAGTAAATATTCTGTAATTTTTATCTAATTTATTCAGCTCCTTGATAATTGGTGTTTCTATATAAGCTAGTTCCCTGGATTCAAACGGTTGCCATTTAGTAGAAAATCTTAGCATGTCAAAAATAACTATGAAAATTATTATTAAGAAACCTATTTTAATTAATTCTTTTTTTACTCCAATTAAAACTGAAAATATTAGCCCAAATGATAGAACTGAGGGTAAGATTAAGTTTCTTTTTGCTATTAACGTGAAGTCTGGGTTAATAAATTTTCCTAATACGTAAATCCATAAAATAGATATTAAAACTAAAATTGAAACTATCCAAAATATTAATATTTTATACTTCTTAAATTTTAAATCATTTTTTATTTTATCTATTCCATATGCTGCAAGAACAGAGATTGAAAAGCTAAAGATGCAAAGAATTCTACTTAGTGATGAAGTTGAAAGAACTGGAATTTTAAGATTTATAAAAGTATCAAGTAAAGGAGTGTTGAGTGATAAGGTGAGAGATAAGAGGGCGATTGATATAAAAAATATTGTTTTTTTTGATCTTATAGATAATGCATAAAGCGATAGGAAAAAAGTAGCCACTCCTGTAAACATGTTCCATTCTATGTAATGACCGAGAAAATTATTTCGAGTCACCGGATTTCCATAAAAGTCTGGAGAAATAATTGTTGGAAGATGATAAAAAGGAATTGCATTTATTTTTTGGAAAATTAAACTTCTGGAAGCGTTTTGATAAAGTTCAATTGAAGGAATCAGCTGTATGCTCGCAGATAAAGTTCCTAATGTCAAAAAAATAAGTGAGTAAATAAAAGCACTTTTATTTTTTGTTTCAAATAATTTAAAGAATAAAAATAAAATTACGAATATTAAGAAGTATAGGCTAGTTTGAAAATGACCGCTAAAAAAAGAGAGTGGAATTGAAAGAAATAAGATCAAGAGATAAGCTGTTTTTTTTATTTCAAAATATTTTTCTATAGAAAAAAGGGCAAGAGGTAGAAAGGCAATAGCTAGCGATAAAGTAGTCCAGCTCATCCATGTAGTTATGAAGCCCGAAAACATAAAAGATATCGATGCAATCAGGCCTGCAGTTTGACTAAGCTTTAAGCTTCTTATGAATATGTACATAAAGATTCCAGCAATAAGCGGTTGAGCTAGAACAGATAATCCCCATGCATTATTAAAGCTAAAGATGAAGAAAAATAAATTAGTTATAGAAAATACAGCGGATTGATAATTGGCTAAATGTGGAGTTCCGGAAAAGCTATATGGGTTCCAGAGTGGAGCAGAAAGATTCTTCCACGACTCAATTGTTAAATGTCGCCATGGCATGATTTGAGTAACAACATCTGGTATAGCCGGGTTTTTTATAGGACCTAGGAAATTTTCATTAGTATTCCAAAGTGAAAGTGCATTTAATTGATATGATGTGGGATAAGGAATTTTATTTTCTAAAAAAAATGGCTTTGAAAAAATAAGCCATGCAAAAA
>CAYIUZ010000019.1:0-9702 GCA_964366705.1 uncultured Gammaproteobacteria bacterium
GGATAATTCAACAAACATTCAGGAAATAAAAGATAGAATTAAAGCCTTTTGTGATGCTCGTGATTGGGACCAATTTCATGATGCTAAAGAGCTTGCCGTAGCACTATCAATAGAGGCTTCTGAATTGCTTGAACACTTTAGATGGAAAACAAAAGAAGAAGTCAAAATAGCGTTAGAAGACCCTAAAAAGAAAGAAGAAATAAGCGATGAAATAGCAGATGTGTTATATTTCTTAGTAAGAATATCTCAGATGAATGATATTGACCTTTCGGAAGCACTGAATAGAAAATTAGAAAAGAATGATAAGAAGTATCCTGTAGAAAAATTTAAAGGATCAAGTAAAAAGTATGACGAATTTTGACAATGATAGTATACCAAACTAATAAAAAAAGATTTCTGGAAGATGCTTCGAACAGCATAGAAGAAATAATCAGATCGCGTGTAAAAGAAAAATTAAATATTGATATAAAACCAGACAGTTCTGAATATATATCTTGGCAAAACTCTTTAGGAAGAGCAATGTATCATATATTAAATACAAAGACTATTCCCGATGATTCTGGAGTTGCTATAGAATATTCAATTGCTAGAACAAAAAATAGGATAGATTTTATTATTACTGGTCAAAACGAAGTAGGTAAAGAAATAGTAGTAATAATAGAACTTAAGCAATGGACGCATATTGAACTGACAGAAAAAGATGCTATAGTCCTAACTCGCTTTAAGCATGGGCTAAGCGAAGAACTCCATCCTTCTTATCAGGCATGGTCTTATTCAACACTTCTTCAGGGATTTAATTCGGCAGTATATGACGAAGGAATGATCTTATTACCCTGCGCATATTTGCATAATTGTACAGATGAATCGGTTGTTAAAAATAAATTTTATGAAGATTATTTAACTAAATCTCCTGCTTTTTGTAATAAAGATAAAGAAAAACTACAAGAGTTTATCGCTAAACATGTAAAATATGGGGATAAAAAGAATATACTTTATAGGATCGAAAACGGAGAAATAAAACCCTCCAAAAGTCTTGCAGACAGTTTAGTATCCATGATAAAAGGCAATCCGGAATTTGTAATGATTGACGACCAAAAATTGGTATATGAAGAAGCATTATCTTTGGGTAAAAAGTCAAGTAAAGATAATAAAAATGTGCTAATTGTTGAAGGCGGACCAGGTACTGGAAAATCTGTTGTTGCTATTAATTTGCTAGTTGCTCTAACGAAACTTGGTCTAAATACTAGATATGTTACTAAAAATTCTGCCCCTAGAGATGTTTTTGAAAGTAAACTTACTGGAACCTTGAAAAAAACACATATTTCCAATATGTTTACGGGTTCTGGATCTTATACTGATTGTAAAGAGAATACTTTTGATTCCCTTATAGTAGATGAAGCGCATAGATTAAATGAAAAGTCTGGGATGTTTAAAAATTACGGGGAGAATCAAATAAAAGAAATAATAAAATCTGCCAAATCTTGTATTTTCTTTCTAGATGAGGATCAAAAAATTGCTTGGTCAGATATTGGCGAAAAAGAAGAAATAGAAAAGTGGGCTAACAAGTTAGGAGTAAAAGTTCATTATTTAAAACTTGAATCTCAGTTTAGATGTAATGGGTCTGATGGATATTTAGCCTGGTTAGATGATGTTCTTCAGATAAAAGAAACAGCAAATAGGTCTCTGACCGGGGCAAAGTATGATTTTAAAATCGTTGACACTCCGAATGAACTGAGAGAATTAATCTTTGAAAAAAATAGGGCGAATAATAAGGCTCGTCTTGTTGCAGGATATTGTTGGGATTGGGTTAGTAAGGCAAATAAGAATTCATATGATATTGTTATGCCAGAATATAAATTCGAAATGAAATGGAATTTAGCAACAGACGGAAATCTTTGGATTATCTCCCCAAAATCAGTAAGAGAAGTGGGTTGCATTCATACCTGTCAAGGTTTGGAAGTAGATTATATTGGAGTTATTATTGGTCCAGATTTAGTTGTAAGAGATAGAAAAATAATTACCCTTCCAAAAAAACGTGCTAAAACAGATAAATCCTTGAATGGATATTATCGAGATTATAAAATAAATTCAAAAAAAGCGGATGAAAAAGCAAGTATTCTTATAAAGAATACTTATCGTACACTTATGTCTAGGGGCTTAAAGGGATGTTATGTTTATTTTGTAGATAAGGAGACTGAAGAATATTTTAAGGGTAAGATGGGAAAATAATTCCTTACATACCACTATCTTGTTCCCGTTCTCAGCAGTATAGCAAAAAGCTCGGCATCACTTAGGGCTTCTGGGCCGAGCTTGAGAAAACGCTCTCGGGGGCGGTTTTGCTTGGGGATGTCGAGGATGCGCATGATAACATCACCTAGGCCATTAAGCTTTTAATATTTAATTATAAATACTGAAACGAAAGGATTTATATAGTCATATCAAGTGATATTACTATGGTAACTGAACAAAAAACCTACGCGCAAACAAACTCTATCGCAAGATCGCCGACACTGCAAACAGTATTGATGGTAGAAAAGTTCATTGAAGAACACTCTGGGAAATACAAAAAAACAGAGCCTTTCAATAAGCTTCCTAAGAAGGTAATGTGGCAGACATTCCAGGTGATAATGGAATATTTAGAAAGAAGTTATAGAATTGTAATAGAAAAAGACAGAAAAGTTGTATATATTTGGAATCCTGAACTTCTTAGTAAAATAAAAGATATGCCTGATATTCGAATATGACGGGTTCTTCAAAACTAAAGTTCATAAATAAGGAATTGGAAAAGGCATTTATCGAATTGCCTGAGAATGATCCTATCAAGAAAGCTCTTCGGCGCGCATTTGAAAGCATAAAAGAAGATTTTCAAGCTGGCGAGTACATCCCTAAGAATAAGATACCGGAATCTTATCTTAAAAAGTACGGAATTAATAATATTCGTGTTTATGATTTGCCCTTCGCCTGGAGATTAATGTATACTATAACTGGCTCTTCGGAGATTGGGATTATCTCTATAGTCCTAGAATGGATGACCCACAAAGATTATGAGCATCTGTTTAATTCTTAAATCCAGTTAGAAGGATTTAGGCATTGCTGGGCTTTCATAAGACAGTCATTATGCTGCAACTTCTGAAGAATCTGCTCTTTCTGCTTCTCGAGCAACTTCTTCCCTCATTTGCTGCTCCAGCCTATATTCTTCAGAATTCTCATCGTCCCAGGGATAATCGCAACCAGGATTAACATGCCTCTTGTCCACTGTGACTCTATGCCTAGTATCTAGTTTTATTGCAGAACAAACCATATCCATAACAGTTCTTGGAGCATTTAAATAAACTGCACGTTCATACATTTCTCCCGGCATGATGTGTCTGCAACATCTATCACAAAAATGCACTCTATCTGCTACTTGTTGGTCATAGCCTATTTGTCTTCTCATGTTTTCATTGTTTCCCCTAACACTTTTTATGAAATCAACGGCTTCTCTAAGTTAATCATCTTCCCAACTGTAGCTGCAGGTATTAGAAATTTTATGGATTCTCGATAGGGCCTCAGGACTAAGTTGATCAAGGATATTAGGACCTTCGTATTTTTTTAACTCTCTTCTGGCTTTTTCTTCTGCTTCTCTTTCTTCGCGCCTAAGAATTTGCGCAGTTCGTCCACATGCTGCATAATAAGCGGCTAGAGAAAAATCCATAGTCCGCCTTTGACTACTACAAAACGAGGCAGTTGATTCGTCCAAACTTCCCATATTCTTGTTAATCGACCCGATTATTTAAATCCTCGTTTTCCATCCGCAATTCTCTTCTTATCTGGCTCTACTTGGATAATTCATTCCTTGATTTAGTTTGATAATGCATATAGGACCTTGGATAGAGGTGTTCAAGTATTGCTTAGGGCTTCATCAAAGCATCAATCGGGCTCTTTATCTTCTTGAGCTCTTCTGTGCTGATATGAGTGTATATCTGGGTCGTGCTGAGGTCAGCATGGCCCAAGAGCTCTTGAATCTTGCGAATGTCTATGCCGTCCTCCAATAAATGAGTAGCGAAGGAATGGCGGAGAGTATGAGGATGGACTTTTTTATTGATATATACTTTCTGTACGAGATGCTCAATAATCTTTTGAATATTCCTGGAAGAGAGTTGTGATTTCGTATTCGGCGAAGTGAATAAATAATCCTTGCCTTCTTGCTTCTGCATTTCAACCTGCTTTTTTATATCATCAAATAAGAATTCAGGTATATTGAAGATTCTATCTTTCTTGCCTTTGCCGGACTTTACATGACCTACTTTTTCATCAAACTTCAAGTCATTAACCTTAAGATTCAGCAATTCACTTACTCGAAACCCACAGGCATACAACATAGATATCATTAATTTGCTTTTATCATTGCTGCAGGCACCAATCAACTTTCTAACTTCATCTTTTGTAAGCACATCTGGGAGCTTCTTTTCTTTCTTTGGGCGTTTTATGCCTAAAGTTATGTCATTCTGAAGCAGATTGGAATAAGCATATTTTATTGCCGCAAGAAACTGAATTATTGTAAGCGGGGCTTTATCGGTAAGATTTTCAGCCATGAAAGCTTTCAAATCATCTTTTGTTAGCTTATCTGGATTCTTCTTGGCAAATTCCAATAAATTCTGATTAGACTTTAGATAACTCTTAAGGGTATGCTCTGAGTTCTTTGATATCTTCAATTCAACTTCTAATTTCTTAAAAAACTCTCCTTTTTC
Source organism: uncultured Gammaproteobacteria bacterium (assembly GCA_964366705.1). Classification (GTDB taxonomy): domain Bacteria; phylum Patescibacteriota; class Microgenomatia; order Levybacterales; family UBA12049; genus 2-01-FULL-39-10-A. Next base: position 4,731 of record CAYIUZ010000019.1, read on the forward strand.
CATAATAGATTATACGAACTCTTGTTTATATATGTTATTGAAGTAAATCAAATAAACCAAAACATTTAAATACTAATGTAATCTTATGTAATACAAATGAAAGACAGAATAAGTACAAAAGATGGCTTTGGGGACTTTGATATCGAGAAAGTGAAGTCTCAAGAGAAAAAGAAATATATTTTATCTGTAAGGGTTACAAAACAAGATTTTGAATGGCTTAAGAAGAATAAAGTTTCTGCCACAAGGCTTTTTAACTATTGCTTACATAAAATAATGAAACATGGCAATAAATAAAGAAGAAATTGGAAGAACCTGCTTGTTAATCCTAAAATGGTGGGTCGTAGCGTTTGTGGGTATTTGGTTAGGTAACTACTTATGTTCTAAGTTCGGAATTACAAGCGAGCTCTTGATGATTTTGGCGGTAACACTTTTCTTGTCGATTATTATAGAAATCGCGAGAAGTCACGAACAAGGACATAATTTTTATTTAAGATGGTTTATCTTTTATTTTTTAGTTTATACATGGGTCATTTGGGCAATGAATAATTATTTACTTCCAAAAATAAATTCTCCAAATAATATCATTTACTTTGTAATTGTTGGTTTGACGATTTCTATCGCTATATTTATCGCTAAAAAAATACCTCTCAAATCCAGAGCTATTCCTTGGATATCCCTTCTTCTGATAGTCTTACTTTTAGCAGCTAACCTGACTTATTTGCAAGATATGGGGCTTGGAAAGTTCATACCCGCATTCAAAACCCAAGCCGATTCAAATCTCTCTGAAGACAAACAATCTTGCCCAACTCCTAGTTCGCACCCAATTTACCGAGCGAATATCGACTCTAATTTGGGAGCCCTATTAAAGAGTTTGATTGACTCGAATATATGGAGAATAGAAAGCGAATTTGGCATCTGTTATAAGGGAAAATATAAAAATCAAAATCCTAATTGGCTTTATTGCGATAATCTAATTGCTTCTCGTTGGGATTTAGGAAGTTCTGGCACGATAAATTATCGTTGGTACACGGCAGTAACTGCTGAATGGGAGCCTGTGACGGAAGGCACAGATATTTATTCTCTCCGTGATTTTGTATGCGAGAATGGTCAAAAAGTAAGTGTAGAAAAAGGGGTAACAAATTACTATGTCTATGATTCCAGAGATGGAACACAGATTAGAATAGCATATTAACTGCCCCTACTCCGCTCAGGGCAAACTTTCTGAAAATTATTAATGCCTATTACTTTTGATTCGAGAGGTTCGGCATCCTTGAACTTGGCTTCTATTCACTTTGGTAGCTTTGTGAATAATAGCGGTAAAAGATAGAAATAGTTAAAAAGAGGGAGGATGAATCCAAAATATGGGTTGGTATACTAATTTTCCCTTGAGATTCATAGATGGAAAGATGGGCGAAATTTATAGGGCTCATCCTGCCTTTCAAAGATTAAGTAAGGAGCATCCAGACTTAGTTGCAAAATTAAGATCTGTTGTTTCAGATAGACTTCAAAGACAAAGAATGGACAATCATGAAGCCTTAGAACCGATCAAACAAGAAATGCAAAGAGCCTTTGATTTAATGTCTAGTTATGTTTCTTCTGATCAAGAACTAATGTAAACTGACTTCTCCAAATTGCTTAGAATACATCTCAACCAATACAAAACCCTTAACCGAAATTAAAAGAATGTGATAGGGGCTTAGAAATGCATAATTTTGCCTAAAAACAACACTACGTATAATGTAGGTTATAAGAAGTATTTATGTGTAGAAGGGATTATCTGCCCATTTGGTCGAATACTTCATCGATTGTAGAGGGAAAGGTTGGACCTTTTAATCGAGGTTGAAACTTCTTTACTAATCTTGAAAATTCTTTCTTATCATCTTCCCAGTCTTTTTCTGTATAGACTTCTTTGCACTTTGCTTGAGTTTGTGCACGGCCGTAATAACTAACTGAAAAACAGCCACCTACAGAAACTCTAACCAGCCCATCACCATTAGTTCCTAAATCGAATCTTCTGGTGCCTTTTGGAGCCTTAGCAACTATTTCGGCAGAATAATCCTCGATTAGTTTTTCTGGACCGGTAAAATATACATTTGAATTCGAATCCCTTTCTTGAACTCTGCCCCCTGCAACTGAAGGAACCAAAATCTGTTCTGTGCATAGAAGAAATAGCAGGGGATCATCATAATCCTTACCAGTCATTCGTTTTAGAGTTTTTATCATTTTATTCTGTTCACTTTGGTGAGCTTAGTATTTAAGGATTTATGCTATCAATCAACTGCACAGGCCCGTGGAGGAAGCATATTGAGATCGATTGGTCTTTTGCCGAATATAGCCTCGTCAAAGTCTTTTTCCATATGGCCCTCTAAAACGCCGAAGGCGCACTCTCTGCCTAAGGGGGGCACAAATGCAAAATTGCCTTTTCTACAGGGAGGCTCGCCCTTTTCTGCGCTATATTGAATGCAATTTGGGGTGCAATTCTTGTATTTTTTTTCGTTTGACATTTTATTTGTTTTATTGTTTATTCACTTTGGTGAGCTTAGTTTATGCTTTTTATTTTGTGAGTGGGGGGTGAAAGGTCTATTTCTGGGGCCTTGAGATGCAATTTGCCTAGAAATATAGCCTGCTTCTGCTCCCGACAAATCAATTAATTTTGCAGACTTTGTTTGGGTTTGTGAATATGGAAAGAATAAAACAAACTTATCTTCATATCTACAGCATTCATCGGCCAAAACCGTGGTTTCTCCTAAAAAAGTACAGACGCCGCTAAATTTAGTCCTAGTTTGATAATGCGTCCCTGGACAACGTTGACATTTAATGTTTCTAGTCATTTTGTCTTGTTCATTTTAATTAAGTTAGTGAATATGCTTGCTAATTATAACTCTAGACAGGTAGCAGATAATGTGCGATTCTTGTTAAGCCTAGGGTTGAAGGGGCTGCATCGATTATACCGGTCCTTAGTGCTACATTTTATATTACCTTCAAGCACATCGCTAATTGCGTTACCAGATATTAAACAATATCTCTTTATTATCATGATAATAAACTTAGATTCTGCACAGTATTTAAAGATTATTATGCTGAAAACAACTAAAAATCTAGAAAAATAGTGAGAAAACGAAATTTTAAGATATATTTACCAATCTCTATAAAATTTTCATGCACTTAGATGGCCTAAGTTAAAATTCGCGGATTTAACTAGAGACTATCGAAAATAGCTAAGATTGCGCCAAGCACGGTCAAAACAACAACAACCCATCCAGCTGAAACTGAAACGATTGGTGAGAACCATGGCACTGTAAGTGTTTTGCCAATCATACCAAAACCGACTGCTAAACTTACAATTATCCCAGTTAGCCATGCTACCGCATATACTAATTTGGACAAGAGTCCTGATTTATTAGACATTTTTTGACCTCCTTTTTTTATGTTTGTTGATTCAGGCTTTGCTATGCCCTTAGTGATGTTTAACTATAGACTTTTGAGCTTATAAATGTTGTGATTTTTGTGCACTTGCTTAGCTTAGTTTTTGACCTAAAAAAGGGCTTTTTTAGGGATTTTTAGGGAAAAAGCAAAAGATTTATAAACAGAGTTTTGCATAAAATATCATGTTTGATTGGTTGTTTCCAAAAGTTAAAAAAGAGGAGTTTGATAAGCATAAAAGCGCTGTTCAAACAGCCCTAAACAGTGCGAAAAACGATGTTTTAAGTTTAACAAAATGGGTTAAACACTTAAATAACCGGGATTCTGAAATAAAAAACGAAGTTGATGATGTTTATGAGGAGTTATCGACGGTAAAGGCCGAACTTGAAGAGTTGAAAAATATGGTGTCCTTGGCTGTAAACCCGCGGTTGTTTAAGCAGAGACAAACAGTTGTTGATAAACAAACGGCTGTTGTTGCTGTTCAAAATGCTGTTCAAACAACCGTTCAAGCAGCTTTTTTGGATAGACTTTCTATTTCTGAAAAGGCTCTTTTAATGATTCTGTTGAATTCTGAAATGAAATTAAGCTATGAGGACTTGGCTGCAATGATTGGAAAAGATAGTGCTACCATCAGAGGCCAGATTAATGCAATCAAGCAAAAGTGTGAGGGATTGATTGAAGAGCAGATAGAGAAAAACAACAAGAAACGCCTATTCATACCTGATAGAGTGAAGGAAATACTCTTAAAAAGAGTAAAAGTGAGAGTTAAAAAGGAGTCAAAACGATGGGATTCAGAGTAAAACAAGAGGTAATCCTTATAAAAAGAGTAAAAGTGAGAGTTGTTAGATTGAGTTATAACAGGTAATATGGCTCAAATAAGTAAGAGTGAGGTAGTGAAAGGCGTCAAAAGTAGCAAAGAGAGAAATACTGACTCCCTAAAAGTTTTTGGCTTTTTAAACCCTAAAAGACCGAAATATGAGTAATAGTGTGAAAAATTAAGGTGTAGTTATTAAACTATTTCGTTACAACGAATAATACTGAATAGAAGTAAAATGAGAGATTAAGCGAGCTAAAAAGCTTAATTTTGATGGTTTTAGAGGATAATCGTTTAAGTAGCAAACAAAAAATTTAATAAGATTAGAGCTCGCGTAGCTGAATAAGGGTCTGTAAGGGAGCTATATTCTTAAGGTCTTGAGGAATTTTAAGAAGGATTTTCTTATTATTTAGCTTGATTTTATCTATAGATATGCCCTTTTCAACAATTTTTTTGACATAATCACGAATAGATGACTCTGAAAGATGGAGTTTTTGAGCAATTTGCTTATAATCCACGCCTTCTGAAAGTTCGGATTCTAGTTGATATATCGTCGAGAAAACAAGCATTTCCTGCTTTGTAATCTGCTTGAACTTGAGTCTTATTTCTTTCTTTAAGCTGTCGAGAGAAGCTAAGACCTTTGTTGCATCAAAAAGGCTTTGATTAAGCGTTTTTCTGTGATAATTGTCTGTCTGTTGGTCTGTCTGTCTGTCTGTTGGAACCCCATCATTTCCT
>CAYIUZ010000020.1:0-7548 GCA_964366705.1 uncultured Gammaproteobacteria bacterium
AACGTCATGTCAAATCTGCGGATTTATTTTTGTCAGTAATTCCTTCGATCAGAAATATTTCAATATTTATTATAAAACTATGTCAAAGTATGAACACGAAAGAGATGAAAAGATTCATAAAACATATATAAGTATCATAAAAAAATACTGTAAAAAATCTGTAGAAATTTTAGATGTAGGTTGTTCTACAGGACACTTGCTTTATGAGCTTCAAAAAAAAGGATATAAAAATATATTTGGTATCGATCCCTCGCCAAAATGTAAAGAATTAGCTTTTAAAAATTTTAATATAAATATTGGAACATCTGATTTGTTCTCTTTTTCTTCTAGGAAAAAGTTTGATTTGATAATATTTGCTGCAGTCTTTGAGCATTTGGAGCAAGTTAAAAAAGCCCTTGATAAGACAAGCAAGCTTTTGTCAGAAAATGGATATGTTTTCATAAGTGTTCCTGATGGTGGAAGCTTTAATTTAGATTTTGAAGAACCTTTCGGAGAGTTTTCCATAGAGCACATTAATTTCTTTTCTATAAGTTATTTGTATCAATTCATGATAAATTATACTCCCGTACATATTTATTCAGACGGAAAGGTAATTTATTCTCTTTGGAAAAAGGGGAATGATTTAAATTACTCAATTGTTGATTACATAAATAAATCAAAAAAGAAATTATCAGATATTAAAAATGTTTTAGATAAAACTCCCTCCAAAATTATTGTTTGGGGAGCAGGATCTTTAACGCAAAGATTATTAAAAACAACAAATATTAAATCAAAAACCGTAAGATTTATAGATAGGGACAAGAACTTAGTAGGAAAGAAATTGGAAGGCATACCAATAATATCTCCGCAACAAGTGAAAAATTTTAAAGAACCCATACTTATATCTTCCTACAGATTTAAAGATGATATAGTCGCAAATATAAAATCCATGAAGTTAAAGAATAAAATAATTACTTTTTAAGCCTTAGAAGTTTGCTCTAGATGTTTCTTGATTCTTGATACTGCAATCTTAAAGCCTGCAAAATCATTTAAAAATCCTTGCCAAACCTCATTTACAACATAGCCATTATAATTTTTGAAGATTTTGAAAAACTTGTTGAAATCAATATCTCCTTCATCTATTTGAATTCCTTCAACATCTACACCTTTTGAATCTGCTACCTGTAAATGTCTAATATAAGGTTTTAATTGTTCTGATTGTTGGTAAAAATCCTTTTCTGCATAATTGCAATAAAGCATCGAATGTGAAGTGTCAAAACAAATCTCTCTTTTTGTTTTTTTACAAAACTCCTCTATTTCCACTGCATCCATAAAAAAATTCGTATTCCATTGTCCGCCAAAATACCAGGGAAAAGGAGGAAGATTCTCAACTAATATTTCTGAATTTGACAATTTTATTTTGGATAGAGTTTCCATCAATGCCTCGATCCTAAAGAGGTTATTTTTCGGATAATCTCTTTCAAAAGTCATTCCTCCTGGATGAAGAATAAAATAGTTTTTGTCATTTGTAAAATATTGAAAAAATCTTTCACTTTTCGTTATTATTTCTTGTAGAACTCTTTGAGACTCTTTTAGCGACAAAACTTGATTCTCCTTATTAATACTGGAAACATCAATTAGAGAACCATTCCAAATTTCTGGTAAATGGATCATTGCCGGAATGTTAAGCTTGGTAGGGGGATTAAAGTCGTAATATGGGTCCTTATCAGAAAAATGCAGCTCAACAAGCTCAGGTTTTAAAGAGAGTACACCATCTAAATCTGAGAATCTTGCTTTTAAACCAATCTTCATTTATATATCTGAGACATTAAAGTAATCAAATTTTTTTATCTCTCTTTTAGCTCTTTTGTTTAGAATTTTAGATAACATTTGTACACTTAATCCTTTGCCGGGGACTTTAAAATCAACCATTTCTTCAGTTATCTTTTCTCCCTTTTTAATATCTCTTTTGGAAATCAGGCTTTTTGCAAATGCCTCTCTAGATAAAAGTTCCCCACGAGTTATAGTTTTCTCACCAGTTCCTATTGCTTGCTCAACAATTCTTATTCTGTTTATCATTTTAAGTAATCCTTCAGGTTCAAGGGAAATATTATGGTCTGGTCCTTCCATAGACCTATCTAGTGTAAAATGTCTTTCTAATATATTTGCTCCTAGAGCAACTGCACATTCAGATATGGTAATTCCTCTCTCGTGTCCAGAATATCCCACAGGTACATCATATCGTTTCTTTAATATATCTATCATTTTAAGGTTAATGTCTTTAAATGATGGAGGATAGGAACTTATACAATGCATTAAGGAAAAGGTAACCTTTTTTTTCTTTAAAAAGTTAACCGTGAAATCTATTTCTGAAATCTCCGACATGCCTGTAGATAGTATCATTGGTTTTTTAAAGCTTACTAATTTTGATATCAATACCATGTTGGTCAAGTCTGCAGAAGAAACTTTATAAAAGGGAACGTTAAGTTCTTCTAGAAATTCTGCGCTTATTAAATCAAAGGGAGTACAAAAAAAGGTTATCCCTATTTTATCACAGTATTTTTTAATTTTTCTAAAATCGCTTTTTGATAACTCAAATCTTTTAAATATATTAAAAAGATAAACAGTAGCTTGACTGTCTTTGTTGGGGTCCTTTAAGATATCCTCTTTGTATATTGCTTGTAAATCTCTTTTTTGGAACTTTACTGCATCTGCGCCACACTCTTTTGCTTTGTCTATTAATTTGATTGCAGTTTCTAAGCGTCCGTTATGGTTTAATCCAATCTCAGCAACTACATAAGTAGGCAAACTATCTCCTATTTCTTTTCCGCCTATTATTATTGTTTTTGACATTTTTATTTATTAACTCAGATATGATAGCAAAGTAGCTTTAATTAAGTCAATAACAATTATCTAAATATGTGAGAAATCCAAAGTTAAACATTATTAATAAACTTAAGGACTTGAAGAAATAATTAATTTTTTTTTGGTATTTTTATAATAACAAGTCTGCTTAAGCCTTTACTTGAGTGTTGATGCGGTTCATCCGGAGGTATCCAAAGCCAATCTCCACTTTTTAATATAACTTTTTGTCCTCCTTTTATATAATCAGCTTGTGAGTTAGTGTCATTCGTATTTGGTAAATTAATTTCGTTAATCATTTCTCCTCCGCATTTAAAGATTACCTCTCCTTCTAAACAAAACCAGAGGTCACCTTCATTTTTATGTCGCTCGGCTTTATTAGATATCTCATTATCTTCAATAATGTTAAAGGGAAGATTGTTTTTTATAGACCAAGTACTAAAAGGTTCAACAAGGTTTTTTCCTTTTTTTGGCATTGTCTTAAGTGTTTTATCAATCAGTTTTTTACTAACAAGAATACTATTCATAGAATATTATTCTACCATAATTGACAAAGCTAATAGATTGGTATTAGAATTCAGACATGAAATTTTTAGTATGTGGAGTAGGGTCTATAGGAGAACGACACATAAGAAATCTTTTAACAGTTGGAGAAAAGGACATAAATATTCTTCGAAGAAAAATACAGCCTTTGCGTACAATTAATGAGCCATTTGAGACTTTTATAAATCTTGAGAAAGCTATAAGTTCTAAGCCAGATGCTGCTTTTATTACAAATCCTACGTCTTTACACATTCCTTTGGCTTTAAAGCTGGCGCAAGCAGGAATACATCTATTTATTGAAAAGCCGTTGTCAGATTCTCTGCAAAACATAAATCTACTTGAGACCATAACAAAAAGAAAAAAACTTGTTGTTCAAATAGGCTTTATGATGAGATATCATCCCGCAATTATACAGATTAAGAAATGGATAGATGATGGAATCATAGGAACTCCGTTATCTGCTAGGGTTAGCTGGGGTGAATATTTACCTAAGTGGCATCCATGGGAGAACTATAAAAAGGGATATTCTGCGCGAAAGGATCTTGGAGGTGGACCTATTTTCACTTTAAGTCATGATATAGATCTTTTAACTTGGTTTTTTGGAGATGTTAAAAACACATTTTCTTTAAAAGCGAAAAAATCTTCTCTTAATATATCTACGGAGGATAACGTTGAAATTTTGTTAGAACACAAAAATGGATTTATTGCAGAATCTCATTTGGATTATATTGAACTTCCCCCAAAAAGAGTTTGGGATATTCTAGGAGATAATGGAAGGATTGAATTTAATTATTATGAAAATATGTTGACACTATATAAAATAAAGAGAGGTAAATACACAAAAAAGAATATTAGCTATGAAAATTTTGATCGAAATGACATGTTTATTTTAGAATTAAAAGACTTTTTGAAAAATATTAAAGAAAGTAGAACCCCAAATACAAATCTTAAAAACGGTACTGAAAACTTAAAGATTCTCTTAGCGATTCATAAATCATTAGAAGAAAAAAGAGTTGTTAGTTTAAAAGAGTTTGATGTATAATCCTTTTTATGTCATTTGAGATTCCATATTCTAATTTTTCAGACCTTGAGGGTAAAAACGTATTGGTAGTAGGAGGTTTTGGTTTAATAGGAAGAGCAATATGTGAAGGCTTTGCTGCTGTTAAATCAAATCTTTTCATTGGTAGTAGAGAGAGAAATGAAGAATTTTTGGGGAAACTTGAAAATCTGACTAGTGTAAGGTATTTAAAATTTGATATTACTAAAGATAAAGACATAGACAAAGCAATAAGTATTCTTATGAAAAAAGGCTCAATTGACGTTTTTGTTAATTGTACTTGGCCAAGAACTTCTGACTGGGTAACAAATGTTGAAGAGGTAAAGTATGAATCGGTAAAGAAAAACTTAACTGATCAGCTGGGAAGTTATTATAATTGCACTCAAAAAATAGCCATACAGATGAAAAAGCAAAAGAGTGGAAGTATAATTAATTTCAGCTCTATTTACGGAACAGTAGCTCCCACATTTTCTATATACGAAGGAACAAAAATGACATCTCCTCCTGCATATGCCATTATTAAAGGCGGAGTCAATGCAATGACTAAGTATTTTGCTTCTTATTTTGGTAAATATAATGTTAGAGTAAATTGCATAAGTCCAGGCGGAGTATATAGAAATGAAGACCCGAAATTTGTTGAGAAGTATAACAAATTAACTCCATTGGGAAGAATGGGTAAGCCTGAAGATTTGATTATGCCTGTTTTATTTCTAGCTTCCGAAGGATCAAGGTACATAACGGGACACAATTTATTAGTAGATGGAGGATGGACTATACATTAATTTATGAAAGTAAGTGATTATATAGTTAAATTTTTAGAGAAAAAGGGAGTCTCGGACGTATTCATGATATCGGGTGGTCTTGCAATGCATTTAAACGATTCATTTGGCAAGAGTCAAAAAATTAAATACTATTGTAATTTTCATGAACAAGCAGCAGCTATAGCGGCAGAGGGCTACGCAAAAGTTACTGGGAAAATAGCTGTTTGCATAGTAACAGCAGGTCCTGGATCAAGCAATACAATAACAGGTGTTGTTGGACAATGGCAGGATTCTGTACCAGCACTTTACATATCAGGACAGGTAAGAACAGAAATAATGGCCCCAGAGGATTCTAAGCTTAGGCAGTATGGAGAGCAAGAGTTAAATATTGTTGAAATGGTAAAACCTATAACCAAGTATGCGATAAGCATTAAAGATCCGTTAACAATAAGATACCACTTGGAAAAAGCTATGTATTTGGCAACTTCGGGAAGACCAGGGCCTGTATGGATCGAAATTCCCTTGGATATTCAAGCATTTGTTGTAGATGAGAAAAAATTGAAGGGTTTTAATCCTTCTGAAATCTTAAAAGCTAATGATCCACAAATTCTTAAGAAAAATGTAAAAAAAACAATAGAGCTTATAAAAAAATCCAAAAGGCCTGTCATATTAGCAGGAAGCGGTATTAGAGTTGCAGGAGCATATAATGATTTTCTTAAGCTTGTTAAGCAGCTTCAAATACCAGTACTCACAGCTTCATGTGCGAACGACCTTATGTATGCAAGTAACCCTTTTTATTTTGGAAACCCAGGACTTATTGGTGATCGAGCAGCTAACTTTATCATTCAAAATAGCGATCTTGTTATAGGAATAGGAGCAAGATTTAATTTTAAAACAATTAGTTTTAACTATAAAGCCTTTGCTAGGGAAGCGAAAATAGTAGCAGTCGATATCGATAAAAACGAATTAAATAAAAAATCAATAAATCCTAAGTTAAAAATCAATGCAGACGCCAAGGATTTTATTAAAGAATTGTTAAATGAGAGAAAAAGAGAAAAACTTCCAAAATGGAGCTGGTGGGTTGATAAATGTAGGAGTTGGCTTAAAACTTTTGACAAGAATTTACCCCAATATGAAAAAGACGGAGATAAATTTGTAAATCCCTATCACTTTATGAGAACACTATCAACATCTTTTAAAGAAGGAGATATAGTAGTAACCTGTAACGGGATTACGGCTTTAACAACTTTTCTTATGGCAGATCTTAAGAAAGATCAAAGGTTAATAGCAAATATAGGATGCGGTGGCCTAGGGTATGATTTGCCTGCTGCTATTGGAGCATGTATCGGAAATGGAAAAAAAGAGGTGACACTAACGGTGGGTGATGGTTCTTTGCAATTTAATATTCAAGAATTACAAACAATAGTTAACTATAATCTTCCTATTAAGATTTTTGTTTACGATAATAAGGGCTATTTGTCTATAAGAACCACTCAAAAAGGCTTCTTTAATGGTCATTTTGTTGCTTCCGATGAAAAAACAGGAGTTATTTGTCCTGATATGGAAAAAATAGCAAAAGCTTATGGTATTCCATTTGTTTCAATAAAGAATCATATTGAACTAAAACAAAAAATAAAAAAAGTATACTCAATAAAGGGTCCTGTAATTTGTAGCCTTAATATGGCAGAGATGATTGAAATAATTCCAAAGATGGGCTCTGAAATACTCCCAGATGGAAAAATGGTTTCAAAACCTATGGAAGATATGTATCCTTATTTGTCAAGAGAAGAATTTAAAAAAAATATGATTATAAAACCTCTAAATTATGAATAATAAGCTACGGTTAGATATCGAAAGTGTGTTTAAAAATGGGAAAAATTATTACAAAAAAAGAATTCAAAGTAACTATCCCGACCCTTCATTGATACTTAGAAGAAAAAGTCCAGTTCTTATTTTTGGCGCAGCTAGGATGGGCAGAGTATTTCTGTCTAACCTTAAAAGAAAAGAAATCCCTGTTTTAGGCTTTATTGATAACAATAAAGAAATTCAAGGATCAAAAATAGACGGCGTTAAGGTTATTTCTTTTAAAGAAGCACAAAGTAAGTATCGTTTACACCCAGTGTTAATCGCAAGTCTTCTTTATGAGACAGAAATCTATAATCTTCTTAGAAAAGCAAATTTCAAGAATGTTTACCCCCTTATTTATCTAAACTTTATTAACCCTGACATTTTTGTTTCTCCAGAGTATCATAATACATTTAACTCTCTTTTTGTTAATAAAAATCAGAAAGATATATTAACTCTTTTTGATCTTATTAGCGATAAAAAATCCGAAAAAGTTTTCTA
>CAYIUZ010000020.1:7558-9202 GCA_964366705.1 uncultured Gammaproteobacteria bacterium
AACTAATCATAAATAAACCATTTTTAACTTAATACCCCAAAAAAAACCCTAAAACTTTTATATGTATTGCTTTTATTTAGATTAACAACAGAAAAGATTTACATACATAAAGCAGAATCTTCTAAAAAGATTTTTTTTGAAAAAGATGTAATGCCCTTATCAAATAACGAGGTTTTTGTTGATTGCGGAGCATACGATGGAGATTCTGTAGAAGGCTTTATAAAATCAGTTTCTGGAAAATTTAATAAGATTTATTCTTTTGAACCTGATAGAAAAAATTTCAAAAAACTTAATGAAAAAATTTCAAAAAACCTATGGGAAAACGTAGTCACAATTAAAAAAGGAGTCTTTAACAAAAATGGTAAGGTCAGTTTTAATGGAGCTGGGACTGTTGATGCCAGAATTTCAACAAAGGAAAGCGTTCAATCAGCCAAATCAACGGTAGAAGTTATAACAATAGATAGTTATTTTAAGAGTAAAGAACCACCTACGCTAATTAAAATGGACATTGAAGGCGCAGAGATGGAGGCTCTTTTGGGAGCAAAAAAAATTATAAAGAAATACAAACCTAAACTTGCTATTTCCTCTTATCATCGATCAACTGATCTTTGGAAAGTACCCCTTATTATAAAAAGCATGAATAAGGATTATAAGATTTATTTTAGGCATTATTCCAATGAATTACCTGATACGATATGCTACGCCATTTAACGATTAAATATTTAAATGAAAAAAAAACTTAAAATATTAATTACAGGATCAAACGGATTCATTGGCAAGAATTTGAAAGAACAGCTTTGGGATATTTACGATATAACCGCTCCAAGCAGTAAAGAGTTGAATCTACTGGAAGAAGAAAAAGTTTATGCTTATCTTAAGAAGAAAAAGTTTAATGTAGTTATAGATTGCACAACGCATAATGCAACGGTAGTTTCCGATAAGGATTTGGATAAAGTGCTCTTTAATAATCTGAAAATGTTTTTTAATCTTGCAAGATGTAGCAAGTATTTTGAAAAAATGTTTTATTTTGGTTCTGGGGCAGAATATGATAAAAGATACCCTATTGCAAAAGTAAGGGAAATAGATTTTGATAAAAGGATTCCTGTTGATTACTATGGTTTTTCTAAATATATAATGACAAAATATATAAAATCGACAAGCAACATATATAATTTTAGATTATTTGGTTGTTTTGGAAAATATGAAGATTGGAGAATTCGTTTTATTTCAAGTGTTATCTGTAGAATAATTTTTGATATGAACATTACGATTTCAAAAAATGTTTATTTTGACTACTTATATATAGATGATCTTGTAAAAACAGTAAAATATTTTATTGATAAGAAAAAAATAAAATACAAGGAATATAATGTTTGTACAGGAAAAAAGATTGATTTATTAACGCTTGCAAAAAAAGTTGCTAAAGTTGGAAATAAAAAAACAAGAATAAGAGTACTTGAAAGCGGTTTAAAACCAGAGTATACAGGTGACAACTCAAGACTAATTGCAGAGATGAAAAGTTTAGATTTTTCAAAAATTGATGATTCAATAGCAGAGCTTTATCATTGGTACGAGCAAAATAAATCCCTAATTGATATAAGGCAGATAGGATAAGACTAATCTCGGAACTTCCAATAGGCCCTA
>CAYIUZ010000021.1:0-9169 GCA_964366705.1 uncultured Gammaproteobacteria bacterium
CTACTAATCCAACGACTCTTGTGAAGTTAGCTAAATTTGTTTCGCGGTCTGGAATTCGAATGGCGTCTTTATGTGTAGCTCCTCCGCCTGGAGTTATATCTGGTGGCATAATAGGGGGTAATATACGATTAATTATTCAATCTGTCAAGGTTGATTAGTATCTGGATATTTTTTATCTAGATATGTTTTATCTAGATATGTTTCAAACAAATCGCTTCCTATTTCAGTTTTACCTTGGAGTCTTGTAAATGCGTATGGCGTAAGAGTTTGATTTTCATTTGGCCTAACTCCAAGCTCATGTCTTATTACGACTTCCGGTTCATTTATTACCACTGCCAAAATCCAAGCGTCGCCTTCCGGAGTTATTGAATATTGCGCAAAACCCTTTTTACTCTTATTTTCAATATGAAAATTGCCTGAGTTTTCAAGACCGCGAGCAACTAAATATCTGTCTTTGAGTGCTGTAATACCAGAAATTGTTAATTCTTTTGGTCTTGCGTCTTCAGGGGTAAACGTGCCCGGAGTTGTTCTGTCTGTCGCCATAACTTGGTAAATATACTCTTTTGAAGTTTAGGCTGTCAAGGGAAGAAAATCGCCAGTAAAACAATTCTCATAACAGATCAGATTGTTTGATCTGATTAATCACCAGGAAGTGTAAAATCAACATTAGGTAGTGATTCATTAATTCCAAGAGGTTGTGTACCTTCTAATTCTATCGCAGCCTGAAGATTTTTGCCTAGATTTTCTATCGTGTCTGTTCCAGTGTCAGGGTTTTGATTTTGTCCCAATAATCGAGAAACATGAACAATTGTTCTCTCGTTACCTTTGTAAGCTATATCAGGGTCACGATGTTCATCTTCGCCAAACATAGATGCTGCTAGGGTAGTCGCAATGCTTTCTGTAGTTTTATCTCCTAATCTAGCTGGTGTGTCGTTTGAGCTTGATTTTTTATCAAAAGCCAAGCTTGCTCTTCTGTCAGCTTCTTCCCGTGGTAAACCACTTCTAAAAAGATAATCAGCATATGAATGTTGATCAGGTCGTCCCATAGTACTTCAAATATACACGCTTGAGCGTTAATTGTCAAGGTAAAGAGTTGACAGCAGTACTCATTAAATTCCGAAATATAACTCTTTGATCTTTAGGCTGTCAAGGTTGATTTGGTGGTTTGGGAGGATTAAGTAATCTTCTTGCTTGGTCAAGTACTGTTTGAGTAGATGTACCAGGATTTTTAAAATCACCTGGATAAACTACCTCAAAAGATGGATCACTATCCTTTCCGCTATAAAACGTTCTTATGATATAACGTCTACCATCCTCTAAAGCTCCGGGAAAAGTAACTCTTGTTAGATCAAGCCCTCTTCTTCCGTCAAATTCAAATCCATCTTTTCCTGTAAAATAACCAGTTCTCTGTTCTTGGGTTATTCCAGCGCGCGCGGCAATTGCATCGTTAATTTCTAAAACTGCAGCTCTTCTGAGCTCTTCCTCAAGGGGTGGTTCCTTTGGAGCTAATCCTCTTCTTTCTGCTATTGATGGTCCAGCCATAGCTTCTAAATATACTCTTTGAAGTTTTTGGTGTCAAGACATATAATGATCGAATGGACGGCCCTGAAATATTTCAAGAACTTAAAAGCCCTTTTGTTCTCATAATATTTGGAGCCACAGGAGATCTTACTCATCATAAGCTTATTCCAGGACTTCTTTCACTTTTTAATAAAAAAATGCTTCCTCCTGAGTTTTTTATAGTAGGTTTTTCAAGACGTGCCTATACGGATGAAGAATTCAGAGATTCGTTTGAAGATTTAATTAAAGAAGAAGGATGGAAAGAATTTTCTGAGCATCTTCATTATGAAAAAGGGACTTTTGAAAATAAGTCAGGATATGAAAGCTTGATTAAGCATTTGAACAAACTAGATACTAAAGTAGGAGCATGCATTACCCGTTTCTTTTATTTGGCAACTCCACCTCAGCATTATTCAGATATTTTAGATAAGTTGGTTACTACAAAATTATCAGAAGGATGCGGCCCCTCCTTCGCTAAAGCTCCGAAGGGCAAGCAAGGGAGCACGCGTTTGCCATCGTTTGAGGATAAATCTAGAACAAGTAGCTGGACGAGAATAGTTATAGAAAAGCCTTTTGGAAAAGATGCAGAGACCGCGAAAATGCTGGAAGAGAAATTATCGAGTATTTTTGATGAAAAGCAGATTTTCAGAGTAGATCACTACTTAGGAAAAGAAACAGTTCAGAATATGCTCGCATTTAGATTTGCGAATAGTATTTTTGAGCCTGTTTGGAATAATAAAAATATAGATCACGTTCAAATAACCTGGGCTGAGAAAGAGGGAATTGAGAATAGGGGTAATTTTTTTGATGGGGTTGGGATGCTTAGGGATGTGGTACAAAATCATATAATGCAATTAGTCTCATCGGTAGCCATGGAGCAGCCGAAAAGTTTTACAAAGGAAGATGTTAGAAATGAAAGAGCGAAGGTAACTTCATCTGTAAGCCTAGGAGACGAAAAGGTGATCAGGGGGCAATATGATGATTATAAAAATGAAGAAGAGGTGGAAAAAGGTTCACAAACAGAAACATTTGTAGCCATGAAATTATTCGTAAATACTCCTAGATTTTCTGGAGTTCCTTTTTATGTTCGCGCTGGAAAAAGAATGGAAAAGGAAGTTATAACTATTTCTGTAGTTTTTATTCAAACATGTCACTTACTCTTTAAAGAATACGGATGTCCTGAAATAGGAAATGTTTTAACTTTTAGAATTCAGCCAGATGAAGGAATTACGCTTCGTTTGATAGCTAAGCAACCAGGTGCAAAACTAAAATTAGGAAGTGTAAGTATGAAATTTAATTATAAAGATGATTTCGGAACTATGGGATTGGATGCTTATGAAAAAATACTTCTAGATATTTTTGCAGGAGACCAGATTTTGTTTTCGAGAAGTGACGAAATCCAAAACTCCTGGAAACTTCTAGACAATATTCTGAAAACATGGCAAAATGAAAAAAATATTTCTAAGTACGCGTCTGGATCATGGGGGCCTAAAGAAGCAACAGAGTTAATAGAAAAGGATGGTAAGAAATGGATTTAAGATTAATGATTAAAGATTTATGATTTATGGACGATAGAATTACATTCGAGGACTTCAAAAAAGTAGAAATAAGAATGGGGAAAATTACTGCTTGCGAAAAGGTTGCAGACGCAGATAAACTCTTAAAGCTTCAAGTGGATTTCGGAGAGTTTCAGCGACAAATTGTCTCTGGAATTGCCATGAGTTATACGCCGGAGGAAATGGTAGGGAAAACTTTGCCATTTATCGTTAATTTAGAATTTAGAAAATTTAAGGGCGAAGAATCCCAGGGAATGCTGGTAGCAACCGCGTCAAACGCGGCTGGTGCGGGAACTGGATCTGACAATGTAGTTCTTCTTGAGCCAAATAAAGATGTTGTGCCCGGAGCAGAAGTCGTCTAAGGTCTTGATCTGTAGTATACTACTACATAGTAGCATACTTTGTGACCAATATGACAAGAGTTCGAAAAATTGAGAAGTTATCAAAAAGCGAACAGGAAAGCTTACTGTTCGACCTGGTAAATGCATTAGTTGCAGCAAAAAGCTTGAATGATGCAGCGCTTCTTCTTCAAGATCTCTTAACTAAATCAGAAATTTTAACTCTTTCTAAAAGACTTCGAATCGCAAAGCTACTAATAGATGGGGCGACTTACGAGGATATTGAGAAAAAAATTAATACTAGTCATGCTACAATTGCAAAAATTGCAGTTTGGTTAACAGAAAGAGGAGAAGGATTCCGAAAAATAATTGGAAGTTTACCAAAAAATTCTAATGACAAAAAACTTAAAGAATTCTCCGATTGGGATAAGTACAAAAGACGTCATGGACTTTATTTTTGGCCTGAACTAGTGCTTGAGGAAGTTATTAAAAATTCCAACAAGAAGCAAAAAGACAAAATCAGAAACGTTCTTGATAAAGTAGAGGAAAAAAGCGAACTTCACAAAAGACTTGGTAAGCTCCTAAAGTATAGTACTACATAGTAGTATACTTTGGGATGATTATTTAGCCTTGGGAATCTGGTTTTAATACTTTAAAAATTTAAAACTCAGGTGAGAAGCTATGGAGAAGCCATGGTTTAGAGTTCTAGTTCAAAAAGGTCAGTGGCTGCGGTAGTATTTGAAAATATTTTTTTCGCTTTTTCCACTGCTTCATTTCGACTTTCCAGTGTTGTATAAATATGAGCCCCGAAATGGGTAAGTATAAGTTTTTTCACATTTGCCTCTTTTGCAAGCGTTGCAGCTTGTGTGGGATCAAAATGTCCCCAATTGTCAGGTATTTTTGTTTTCTTGTTAGAACATTCGCAAATTAGTAAGTCTGCATTTTTTGCAAGCTTACGTGTTTGATCCGTAAATCCGCAGTCCCCGGTATAGCTGATTATTTTTCCATCTAATTCAAACCGATAACCATGTCCACCGTACGCATGATGTTGTTTAATTGCCTGTGCTTTGAAAGGGATTTTTTCACCAGCTTCTGATAATTCATGAAGCCGTATTTCTGTTTTAAGTTTTCCGATATTTTCAGGTTTGTCCTCAAATCCGATTGTAAACGGGGGATGAACCAGGGTTTTAAAATCGTTTGTGCGTCCTTCCCCCACATACACATCAATTCCTTGTTTAAAATCAAATTTTGCCAAAGTATGCAGGCCAGAAGTGTGATCAATGTGAAAGTGAGAAATAAACATTGAAATTGGCTTATCCTCTTTTATGAATTGATCGAGCTTATAAATTCCATTACCTGCATCCAAAACTAAATAATGATCTTTCGTATCAATAAGAATTGAAGGTGTATCACCCGTGGGGGAAGAGTACCAGCCGTTAGTTCCTAGAAAAGTGATTTTCATAAAAATAGTTTAACATCCAGCTTTTAAATTCACAATAAACTTGATAGACTTTATTTGAAATGAGATCCTGAAATAAATTCAGGATGACATAGTAATATGAAAATTGGATTTATAGGACTTGGAAAAATGGGGAGCCGAATGGTCGGAAAATTGTTATCGGAAGGGCACGAGGTTGTGGTTTGGAATAGATCAAACGAGGCGATTGATGATTTAAGATCAACGATTAAAGATTTAAAATCAGCAGGAACGATTGAAAAATTAATAAAGAGCTTAGGCACTCCGAGGATTATTTGGGTTATGGTTCCGCACGTGGCCGTGGAAGAGATTTTGACTGAAGTCCGCAAGTTTGTTTCAGAAGGAGATATTGTTATAGATGGGGGAAATTCTAACTATAAAGATACAGACAGAAGATTTTTGGAATTTGAAAAAGCAGGAATTAAATTTTTAGGAATTGGAGTAAGCGGTGGAATTATTGCTTATGAAAATGGATATCCAATTATGGTTGGGGGTAATGTTTCAGCGTATCAATACGTCACTACAATCTTGGATTCACTTGCAAAACCTAATGGAGGATATGAATATTTTGGCACAGGTGGAGCTGGACATTTTGTAAAAATGGTCCATAATGGAGTCGAATATGCGCAGATGCAAAGCATAGGTGAAGGTTTCGAGATCTTAGAGAAATCTGCATATAAGTTTGATTTATCAAAAATAGCTAGTCTTTGGGGGAAGGGGACAATTGTTTCCGGATTTTTAATAGATAGAGCAGTGGAGAGTTTGAATAAAGATGTAAAGCTTTCAGAATTTGCTGGACCAATATCTAGAAGCGGGGAAGGAGACTGGACGCTTCAGGCTGCCAAGGAAGAAGGAATAGATCCTGAAATAATTGACGAGGCTGTAGGATTTAGAAAAAAATCTGAAACAGATGAATATATTCAAAACTCTTTTACTGCAAAAATGATCAACGCACTTCGTCACGCTTTCGGCGGCCACGAGATTAAGAAAAACTAGGCTTCAGATTAGTTTGAGCTCATTGTCGGTCCAGCGACAAAAATTACGACAGGTAATCCTTCTGTTTCTGGTGTTTCAATAGGTTTGTGTTTCCAGAAAGCTCTTGTGATTGGATCGGGAATGCCAGGCATTCCAAAGGCATATCCACTATCTCTTAATACTGCAACCGCCCCTTCGATATCTTCTGTTCGACGTCCATTGACTTGATAAATAGACATTGTGTCTTGGGGCGTGACTATTCTCTCTACCTCTATTAGATTAATTCTGGTTTTTCCTTCCTCATTTCTCATAAGTTTGAAATTATACTCTCATTAAATAAATTATGCTATACTTGAAGCTAAATGAAATATACTTCGTTTTTTCCAAAAGCCAGGAAGTCGGAATTTAAGGATGATCTTTCAATTAATGCAAAGTATTTAATTAAAGCAGGTTACATAGATCAGCTTATGGCAGGAAGCTATACTCTTCTTCCTCTTGGTTTTAAAGTTGTTGAAAATATAAAACAGATTATCCGCGAAGAGTTAAATAAAACAGGAGCACAGGAAGTGCTTATGCCTCTTCTTCATCCGCGCGAAATTTGGGATCAAACCGGACGCTGGAGTGACGTTAACGTAAAGCAAATTATGTATCAATTTAAAGATATTCACGAAAAAGAATTTGGATTATCTTTTACACACGAAGAAGTGGTTTTAGATTTGCTCCGCAAGCAAACACAGTCATATAAAGATTATCCTGTCAAGGTTTATCACTTTTCCACAAAATTCAGAAATGAACTTAGGGCAAAATCAGGTATTTTAAGAGGAAGAGAATTTTTAATGAAAGATTTATATAGTGCACACACGACACTAGAAGATCTTGAGAAATATTATAATGAAGTAAAAGAAGCATATGTAAAAATATTTGAAAAACTCGGTCTTAAAGTTATAGTAACTGAAGCAAGCGGAGGAGTTTTTACTGACAATATTACTCATGAATTTCAGGTTATTTCTGAAGCGGGAGAAGATGAAATTATTTACTGTGAGGGAGGAGATTTTGCTCAGAATGTTGAGATCGCAAAAGTTGAAGCGGAGAAAGAGTGTGATCTGGGTCACGGACCTTTAAAAAAAGTAAAAACGATAGAAGTAGGAAATATTTTTAATTTCGGACAAGTTTATTCAAAAAAAATGAATGTTACTTTTAATGATAAAGACGGGAAGTCCCAATATCCTTATTTTGCGAGTTATGGAATAGGTCCGACACGCGTTATGGGAACACTTGTTGAGGTAAGTCATGATGATCGGGGAATAATTTGGCCGAAAAGTGTGGCACCGTTTCAAGTTTACTTAATAAGCTTGGGAAAGAATGAAGAAGCTGAGAAAATTGAAAAAGAACTAGAGAGAAAAGACATTGAAGTTTTGCTTGACGACAGGGATGTTTCAGCTGGAGAAAAATTCGCAAACGCAGATCTACTCGGATTTCCTTACCGCTTAGTTGTATCTGCAAAAACCCAGGATAAAATTGAATTTAAAGAAAGAAAAAGTGATTCTGCAAAGCAGAATACAGAAGGCACGGAATTATTAACTCTACCTGAAGTTATTTCTAGAATTTAGGAAGAAAAGGAATCTGAAGTTTAAAAACGTAAATCCAAACAAAAGTATAAGCTACGAGTAGAACAATAACTCCGAGACCTAAAACTAATGACATTATTTTTGATCCGCCTCTTTTTACGGTCGCTCCCTGATTTTTACCAGGATTATTCGCATTAAAAGCTATTGTTCCTCCGATTGGAGAAGGAGCAGCTGGTGAAACTGGAGCAGGCTGCGGAGCAGTTGCTTCAGCAGGCATGACTGGTGCTTGTGGTTGAAACTGAGCTGGAGCTGGTGGTTGAGCGCCAATTACAGGGTTAAAAGGAGCTGGAGCTGGTGGGGGGGGAACTGCACCCGGTGGAGGTATGGCAGGTCCATTCATCACTCTATCATATGCTTCTTGAAGTTTTGGGTCAGTCGCGGACAGCTTTGGATCCATATATCTTAGTTTAGCGCATCAGTGGTTTTTGTCAACCCCGTTAAAAGCAAGGCATTATTGTGCCTTTGTGAGGAGTATTTCTAAAAATTCATTAAAATTTATGTCTGCAGCTGTAGCTTCTTTTGGCAAAAGACTTTCTGAGGTTAATCCTGGAATTGTATTTACATCTAATACGTAAGGAATATTCTGATAGACCATAAAATCTGTTCTTGAATACGTCCCAAGATTAAAATGTTTGTGAATTTGGAGGGTTAATTTTTGAATTTTATTTTGAAGCTTTTTATCTAGCGAAGGAGCGAAAGGTATTTCCTGGGTTTTCCCCGTATATTTATTTTCGTAATTGAAGAATTCTCCAGCTGGTGGAACTATCTCAATAAGAGGAAGTGCTTTGTTGTCTAATATTCCCACTGTCACTTCAATTCCATTTATATATTCTTCGACGAAAAGTTCAGCTTTTATATCCAATATTCGTTTTACTTCTGAGCTGTTCAAGTCAGCTTGATCTTTGACGATTGTTACTTCGCGTGATGAGCCGCCGTTTGATGTTTTTAATACGCATGGAAGACCAAAACTTAGAATATTCTGCTTGTTTTTGATGATTTTCCAGTAAGGTGTTTTGATTCCTTTTTTATCGCAATATTTTTTAAAAGGAATTTTGTACCATGCATCGGCAAGACCTTTGTAATTTCTAGTCCCGACAATCGGTTTATCAATTTTATTTAGAAATTCGTGAAGCTGACCACCTTCGCCTTCTTCTCCATGGAGAACGGGGAATATAGTCTCAAACTGCAAAGCAGTTTCCTTTATCCCGTCATATCCTTGTCTTAAGTCATATAGCAAAACTTGATGGTTATTCTTTTCTAGGGCTGCTTTTACGTTGTGTGCAGAGTTTAGCGAAACTTCTCTCTCTGAGGAATTTCCGCCTGTGATTAGGAGAACTTTCATGAGGATTGATTATAGCATTGTTTGTAAATTTTGATTCAAAAGAGTAAAATGCAGGCATGAATCCAGAATTAGCAAGAGCAACAGGGTTACCAGTTCCGCCAGCAGACGGGACAACTGATGTGCGTGAGTCCCAATCTCCGCAAGCGAGTTTTGATGTACTTACCGATGAAATGATGCTTTACAGACCAAGCAGAGGAGTAAGTTATTCTCCGTTTAGATTGCCTAACTTAAATCCTCAAGATTTTTTGGCTAGCTTAAAAGACGCAGTTCCTGAAGGTTTATTAATCGCTGAT
>CAYIUZ010000022.1:0-8900 GCA_964366705.1 uncultured Gammaproteobacteria bacterium
AAATTAAAAATTAATTAAATATGGCAAAAGTTACCAAACAAGCAATTAAACATACTGGACGTGCGCGAAAAGAAGAAATCGTAGCTGAGTTAGTCGAAAAAATCGACAAATCTAACGGCTTAGTCTTTACTGATTATAAGGGTCTTACCCACATTCAGCTTGAAAACCTCAAAAAGGATCTTAAAACCATGGATTCTACCATAGTTATAGCTAAAAACTCACTTCTTAGGATTTCTCTTGGAAAATCAAAAAAATATGCCGACTTTAAGGATAACGAGGGTCTAGAACTTCCTACAGCAACACTTTTTATTCAAGGAGATATGGTAGAGCCTCTTAAGAGGTTTCAAAAGGTCGTAAAAGAACTTGGACTTCCTAAAATAAAGTTCGGAATTCTGGAAGGAAACCTTACAGATGAAGCAGGTGTACTTAAAATAGCCGCCTTACCAACGCGCATGACACTTATTGCACAATTTGTAGGCACTCTTAACTCTCCTATTCAGGGATTAGTAGTAACTCTAAATGGAACTATTCAGAAATTCGTATTAACTCTTGATGCTATTGCGCAGAATAAACCGGCTGCGCCCGCAGAGGCCGTTCCCGTTGACACAACGCTTCAAGCTGAAACAGTAACTCCAGTTGAAACAAATGAATCAACTGATGCCGGGGTACAAGCATAATTTATAATTTGAAATTTTAAATTTAAAATGAAATCTAAATATTTAACAATTAAAAATGAAACATTCATTGAAAATTGAGAATTAAAAATTGAAAATTCTCTCGAAAGGGGGTGTAAATATTTATGGCAGATAAAAAATTATCAAAAGATGAAATCATGCAAGCAGTAGAGTCTATGTCAGTTCTCGAACTTTCAGAACTCGTAAAAGCTCTTGAAGAAAAATTCGGAGTTAGTGCTCAGGCAATGGTAGCCTCAGCTCCAGCAGCTGGAGCTCCAGCAGGTGACGCACCAGCAGGAGAAGAACAGACAGTATTTAACGTTGTAATCGCATCAGGTGGTGCAAATAAAATTTCTGTTATCAAAGCAGTTCGTGAGTTAGTCCCTACCCTTGGACTTAAAGAAGCTAAGGATTTAGTAGACGGCGCTCCAAAAGAAGTAATGACAGCAGTTAATAAAAAAACAGCAGAGGAAGCCAAGGCCAAACTTACACAAGCCGGGGCTACAGTTGAGCTTAAATAACAAGTATGAACAGGAGGAAGTTGAACGGAGCAAAATCCGCCTTTGGCGGACAAAAGAGAAATTAACAGCAGCAGGAACTACTGCCAAACTCGAGTAAAATGATTGAGGATTAATGATTGATGATTTATGAATAATCATCTCTTAAATCTTTAATCGTAAATCTTAAATCAAAAAGAACGTAAGAAATTACGTTCTTTTTCTTGTTTCGGTTTTTTTATGACAATTCCTCTAGTCTAAACTGCTCCTGCAATTTGGTCTACAAATCAATGGAAACTACCATTTTTAAGGCTTTTGGGGTATTGACAAGATATGTGCTAGTTTGTTATTTTGTATATAACAAGATGATATATTGATTATCATCAATACAGTATCAAGGCTATGGCTGATCAAAGCATATCAATATCTAACCTACCCGATCTTTTAACTGTTAGAGAAGCAGCCCAAGTTCTAAGAGTATCTCCCCTAACTCTTAAAAGATGGGGGAAAAGAGGAAAGCTTCCGGCAATTAGAATTAATTCACGAGGCGACCGAAGATACAGAAAAGAAGCCATTCTCTACCTCTTAGGAATCCAAGTTAAAGAAGACTAGCTTTTTTGCTCGCAAAAAGAAATTTCTAATTACTAATTTCTAAATCCTAAACAAAATTTAATTTTCAAAATTCGAATTTTATTATTTGAATTTATTTAGAATTTGGTGCTTAATATTTGAAGTTTTTAGGTCAATTAGATCAATTAAGAATTAGGTTAATTTATACGCTCTTCCAGTAATCAGCTAAATGCTGACTTTTTATTTTCTCAATATCAGGATTGTCAAAATGTTCTTTTATAAACTGAAAAGTCTCATATGGAGCCTGAGTATTTACCCAAACCCCAGTCCCCACTTCAAATCCTCCTAAAGTTTTTAGTCTCGGAATAAACCTTAAATACCAGTTTTTTCCGGGATAAATATAAAAATTAAAAGGAAAATCATGACCATGTCTTAGATCAAATATTTGTAATAAACGCCCAACTGCAAAAGCTAGCTCATTTACTTCAGAATCAGTCGCTTCCGCATAAGAAGCACTGCTCTTGTGAGGTGCTACCCAAACTTCATCAGGCCACTCGGAAGTTCCAGGACAAAAAATATAAAGATGCTTAAGATCCTTCTTTTCCTCTTGGGCTAAGTGCAGCTCTGGGATTTTTAATTCAACTTCAGAAGGCACAACTGTAAGCTGTGTATGAGGATGTGGAAGGCTCTCTCCTGCCCTTTTTCCTTGATTATGGAATATGTATACCTGGCCTTTATTTTTATGCTCCTCAAAGCGCTTTCTGTAAACATTAAAAATATCCTCAGACATATGGACCGGCAGCTCATCAAAATTTTTATGATGGTCATCCGAGTGAATTATTATTTCATGAATTGGAGTAAAAGGGTATTTATTCTGCACTACTCTAACCTGATTTACTGTAAAGATTGAAGTTTCATGGCCAGGTTCAAACGGACATGGTGGCAACACTCCAGCTGATTGATCAGGTCTTTTAGCGCGTTTTGGAGCAGAAATAACCCACCTGCCATTAGCAGGATTTTTAATAAACCTAAAATCGGGCATAAATTAGTAATTAGATATTATCTAGTATCTAATATCTTTCTATAGACTTTTTCGTGTTCTTTTACCATTCTATCAATTGTAAAATTTTCTTCAACATGTTTTCTTGCGGCAGCTCTCATTTTTAAATACTCTTCTTCTTTCATATCATATATTCTTTTTATGGCCTCCACTAAACCTTCTCGTCCCGTCTTTTTAGTTATCCATTTATGCGCCTTGTTATCTAGCTCAACTATAAAACCCGTGACACCATCTTTGACCACTTCTGAAACACTTCCTTTATTAAAGGCTATTACGGGAGTGCCACTGCTCATCGCCTCAATCATTACCATGCCAAAAGGCTCATCCCAAAGAATTGGAAAAATAAGGGCTTTTGCCTCCCTTAGGAATTCATCGCGGTCAGATGCACCAAAAGATTTATCTTCCACAACTCCTCTTTTAAGGTTGGGGCGAACATTTTTTTGATAATATGGTAAAACTCTATACGCATCATCCCCAATCATCTTTAAAGTCCTACCTGCTCTTTCTGCAGCATAAATAGCCTCTACTACACCTTTTTCCTGAATATATCTTCCTAAAAAGGCAAGATAGTCTCCCCCTTTTCTACCAAAGCTAAACTTGTTTGTATCTATTCCATGGTGAATAACCCCCACGCTGTGAACCATTCCACCAAATGTATTTAACTGCGACTCACTTATAAAAATATAATTATCTTTTTTAAAAGAGTTTAGGCGTAAATAAACCAAATGTTCTCTTAATGGCTTTGGATCATGGAGTGTGTAAACGGTTTTAAGTGACTCTATCTTATTTACATAATGAGCCATAAAATCATGATAGGCATGCATAATATCAAGCTTATTCTTCTTTGCGTGCATATATGCCTTAACAGTAAGGTCTATCTCGTATTCAATCTTAGTTGCAGTATGCGCATTCTTAAGCTTTGACAACCTATCAAGTCCTAGTACTTTTGAACTCGTGAAGTCTTTATCAATAAGTTGTTCTTGTCCGGGTATCAAATGTGCTTTTGTATGAGTATTGGGAGATGCGTAAACGTAGACTTCATGTCCTTTATCAACTAGCCCATTTGCTAGATTAATAAAAAGCTCCTTGGGAGCAAAAATCTTGTTCTTATATTTGCTGCCCATGTAAACAGATGGGAGCAATAATCCAATCTTCATTTATTAATCACCTGAATGTATATTATCATAAAAGTGAGCTTAAACCCTAGGCCGTTAGAGGTTTAATCGTTTGCAGAAAGTCTTCTGTACGTTGTCCAACAGTCACGGCTAGATCTCTATATTTAGCAGTATCACCCTTATACTCTTCCCCTCTGTATTCATGCTTGGTAAAAGGAATTTCAGATAAACCTGTGCGAAGCGCATCGTAATCAAAATTTTCATCGTACTCAGCTGGTATTTGACCATAAACTTCAGGCAGAGGAATCCCCCGCTTGGCGTAATAATTTTTAACACTACTTCCTACTTCCTGAAGGCGTCTGTTAGAAGTTATTTTAGCGAGTTCAAACGTCACATATGATGGGTTATCTTGCAAATTCTCAAGACTTCCGGGCTGCCCCCGGTAAATTGCTTCTTCAAACTCCTCAAAAGTTTTACCATACCCAAAATCTCCTTTTGGATAAAATCTATCAGCCCTGTAACCAAAATGCTGTAAAACTCTTTCCGCGGATAAAACTCTTGCATCTGCTAAGCCAAATGCAGTTAAAATCTCCTGAATACGCGGCCCATGAAACTCTGAAGAAAGTACTGCGATACTACCCTGCCAATATCCTCCATTTTTTGCATCAAGTACGTTTAAAGCTTGAATTACATTGTCAAATGTAGTTTTAGCAGCTGAGTCAACTCGGATATTCTTCTCAGCATGTTCATACCCTTGGGAATTTTGACCTTTACCTATGCTCGCTCTATCATAAGTGTCTGCGAGTAATTCTCCTTCACTAGCTAATTGTTCAAGACTTTCAATCCTACTCAAGCCCTGTTTTTCCGATTTCCCAGTAGTGGTTCCGCTTGTTATTACGGTGTCTACTACTCCCTTAACAGCTAGCTCTTTAGCTGCAATTGCGCTAACACGATTTAAGGGATGGGCTGGAAAAAGCCGGTCCGAACCTTTAAGGTCTTGGAGCTTAAGTGGTCCCATTCCGCAAACTACAACAGCGTCAATGGGAGCTTTGCTTAAGGATTCAACGGGTTTAACTGGTTCAGCTATCTGTGGAGCTTCCATAAAAAATTATATATTTTTCAGCGCAATCTCGTAATTATCTATCATTTTTTGTATAGTAAAATTTTCCTCAACATATTTTCTGCAAGCCTCTCTTGAAATCTGATCAATCTTGCCAACTGCCTCAATCATCCCATGTTCATCATCTACTACAAACCCTGTCACACTATCAAGCACTACTTCAGAAGTACTCCCATTCCGAAAAGCAATAACAGGAGTCCCACAAGACATCGCTTCAATCATCACAAGACCAAATGGCTCATTCCAAAGAATAGGAAAAAGAAATGCCTTTGCTCCCTGATAGAGTTTAAGTTTTTCTTCAAATTTCGTTTCCCCAAGCCACCTTATACTTTCTCCATCAATATCCTTTTTTATGTCTTCATAATAAGATTTATCGCTTATCTTTCCTGCTAGAATAAGCTTTATCCCAAGTTTTTTAGCAACTCGTATCGCTGCCCCTTGATTTTTATGCCTGCCAATTGAACCCACCATGAGAAGATAATCAGACGGCACTGAATTAAATTCATATTTATCGACATCTACTCCGTTGCCAACTGTTGCCAAATAATTAAGCCCATCAAATTCCTTTCTTTGTGTATTACTTATAGTAATAACATGCATTTCATATTCTTTAAATAAATCTGCCAACTCAGGGAAAAGATTCAGATGCATTACGTTGACAAATGGTTTTTGTAGCATTTTGGCTACTGGCAGAAAAACAGCTTCTCCGCGTATATTACAGAGCACTATATCATAGTTATCTTTCTCATCTATCATCACCTGAGAAACTCTTGCTAAATAAACTGTTTCGAGACGTAATTTTCTTGAAGTTTCTGTTTTTTGCGGATCGAACTTTTGCTCAAGAGAGCTACCGGAAACTAAATCACCATCTCCCACTTCAATTACCCTTACTTTTGTGCCTTGGAAATTAGCTGCAGTTCCTTTGGCGCCCAAGAGAATAATATCGTGGCCTTTTTCTGAAAGTCCTTTTGCCTGTTGATATGCGATAACCTCAGTTCCTCCTTGTGCAGGAGGCGGGATTGGGAGCGCTACGGATCCAAGTATTAAAATCCTCATTATTTTTATTTTATTTCCTGAGGTCTTTTCCTAAACTGCTGATACATTCTTTCATATTTTCCAGCAATTTTCTCCCAGGTAAACTTTTCTTCAACTGTTATTCGAGCTTTCATTCCCATTTTAGTCCTGATAGCATCGTTCTGCAACAGATAGTTTACTTTTTGTGCTATTTCCTTAGCATTTCTTGGTCTTACAAAAAGGCCGTTATATCCATTCTTAACCATAAGCGGTATTCCTCCTTTACGGGTAACCACAACGGGAGTACTTGCCGCCATTGCTTCAAGAATTACTAATCCCAAAGGCTCATCCCAAACTGAAGGCACCACACAAACATCAGCTCTGTAATATAAATGAATAAGTTCATTTCCGTTGATATAACCAAAGAATTTAACATTCGTTAAATTCATGTCTTTTACCAATTTTTCCAAGTTCTTTCTCTCTGGTCCATCTCCTGTAATTCCTATAACCGCATCTATGTTCTTAGCAGCTTGTATCAAATACTTTACGCCTTTGTATTTAGTAAGCTTGCCTGAAAAAAGTACCAATTTCTTGTCTTTTAAGTTGTGCCTTTTATTAATTTCTGAAACGTCCAATGTTTTTGGAAAACGCGCAAGATCAACTCCGCCAGGAATCATCCTCATCTTGCGATTAAATTGATCTGCAAAAATCTTCTGAATCCAGGTCTTCGTCCAGAAGCTATTTGGCGCAATTCTTACAGACTTACTCAATGCTTCCTGTGTAAGATATGGATATCTTTTATCATTCTCAAGCGTTGGAAGCTCAGAGCCATGCGCAGTGACAATAAAATTTAATCCATAAGCTATTTTTATATATCGGGCAATCCACGTAAGAGGCATTAAGTGATGAACGTGAATTATATCTGGTTTAAATTCATTAAATGCCTTAACCGTCTCCTGATAATATGACAAATGATTAGCAGATAACTCTCTTCCTCCAACTTTTGTGTAAAGCGCACAATCAGGCCACTGAGGATGTCCTGTAAAAGCGATTTTGACGGGGAGTTTCACCTGATATTTTTTGATACCTTTTATACCATTTTTATCTGGCACAACCATAGCTACTTCATGCTTTTTAGCAACCTCTTCAGCAAGCTCTCTAGCATATGTTCCAGATCCTGATCCATACAAGGGAAACATTTGTAAGTAAAGAATTTTCATAGACAGGGATTATAACATATTTTACATTAAAATAGCTTCTCTTGCGTCACTTTAAAAACAAATTTTACAAGCGCAAATTGCCTCTTTATTCGCCAGGGTTGGATTATCAGCCTAAACAGCCATTCAAGTCCAAGTCGGCGGACAAAAACTGGAGCTCGCCTCACTTTTCCTGAAATAAAGTCAAATGCTCCCCCGACCCCAATCACTACTCTTACATCAATTTTCGGAAGGTTCTCATAAATCCATTTTTCCTGTTTGGGCGATCCAAAAGCCACGAATAAAATGTCACATTTTAAGCTTACAGCTTTCGGACTACCGTCTACCGTCTTGCCGTAGTCTGTAGTCTGTAGTCTGTCAGCTTCTTCAACGGCAAACGCGACCCTGAGGCCAGGATTTTTTTTAACTAAGCGCTCGGCAATTAACTGTGCTACGTTTTTGCGACCACCTAAGAAACCTACAGTTATAGGCTTTCCAGCCACCTCTTTGGACAGCTTATCCACTAAATCAGCTCCGTGCACTCTCCCCTTAAATCTTTTACCAAACATTTTACCTGCCCATATTATACCTATACCATCAGCCAAGGCTAAATCAGCTGAATTCAGCACTTTTTCGTATTCATTGTCACCTAGCGCATGCATGACAATTTCGGGATTTATTGTCACAACAAATGTCTTCTTATCGCTTTTTTTTTCTTGCCTACCGGCAGGCAGGGATTTTTCAACTATATACTCTAGGGCTTCTTGAAAATTTAAGTTTTCAATGTTAAAAATTATGTCTTTTATTTTCATATTAATATTATTCTACTATAAGACTCCATGATCAAAACGAAATTGATATCAAAACGGGCTTATGAGTATAGTAGTTACCCAAGTTTTGGCCTCGAATTAAAGAAAATGAGGCTAAACAGGTGCCAACTAATGATTCTGTTAATATAAAAAAACTATATACATGTTTAATTGTGAAAATATTTAGTCTTTTTATTGATTTTGCAGTTAATTCCATATGTAGATAAACTACTAGAGGCCAGAATATGCCTCTGACGATAGAAGCTAGAAAGTAGATGATGGAATTTTGATGATAGATGATTGAGAGTAGATCTATTTTCTATTCTCAACCTTCAAGGCTCTATTTTCTATCTTCCATTTTCTACCGTCTATGATTTTCCTCTACCGTCTATTTTCTTGAGATACTGCGCTTATAAAGCTCTATATTCTCAAGTGCTACTCCTGTTCCTCTAACTACGCATAAAAGAGCATCTTCAGCCACATGGCAAGGAACGCCGGTTTGCTTTGTCATAAGCTTGTCAAAGTTATGAAGAAGCGATGTCCCACCAGTCATGACAATACCCTTATCTATAATATCACTTGCTAGCTCCGGAGGTGTTTTCTCCAACACTCCTTTAACCCCATGAATAATTTCATTTAAAGCTGGCATGACCGCTTCATTAATTTGCTCCTGAGTAAGCTCAATTGTTTTCGGAAGACCAGTAATACTATCTCTCCCTCTGATCTCCATTTTCTTTTCATTTGCTTCTTTTCTATCCTCCACCAAGGCGGGCCCTATCTCGCTCTTTATATCATCTGCAGTTCTTTATACGCTTAAAAGGTTGAATTTCTTTTATGTATAGTTT
>CAYIUZ010000023.1:0-8628 GCA_964366705.1 uncultured Gammaproteobacteria bacterium
GGGAAGAGTTTAGTAAAGCATCCGCTCGTTCTGTGTCGGGACTTAATATTATCGAATTTATAAGAGAAGCATCTGAATTTTTGGTTGATGCCGGAGGACATCCAATGGCAGCAGGTTTTACAGTGGAAACAAAAAAACTAGAACTTCTAGAAAAAAAACTTGAAGCACTCGCAGAAAAATTAATCTCAAAAGAACATTTAACTCGGAAATTAAAAATTGACTGTGAGTTATCGATTGGGCTAGTTAATTTGGATTTGTTTGGAGAATTATTAAAACTTGAACCATTTGGAATGAAAAACCCAGCCCCGGTTTTTTTAAGCAGAAGTTTAGTTATCGAGGATTTGAAGTTAGTTGGTGCAGGAGAAAAACACCTTAAGGTTCAGCTATCTTCACAAACAGGGTCGGACCCTTTAAGTCAGGGTCGGACCCTAAAAATTGGGGGAATTATGTTTGGGTATGACAAGAGTTTGGGGTTAAAGATTGGAGATAGTGTGGATATAGTTTATTCAATCGAACTTAATGAGTGGCTTGCCCAGCGGAGTTTTAACGGAGTTGGGAATGGGAATAAAAAAATAGAGTTAAAGATTAAAGATTTAGCTCGCAAATGCTGAAGCTCTTCTTCCCCTTCTAAGTCTATCAATCATTGATGGTAGTTCTTCATTTACATTAACATGATAAATTTCTTCCGGGAAATTCTGCTTATAAACATTTACATTTCTTTTTAATTCGTATTCTTCATGTGCAACTTCATGTTGAAGTTCATTGATTTGTTCAGTTGCGAAAGTATGAATGATTACTTCTACGGAATGTCCCTCGATTGTAGCGATAAATTTTAATTGTCTTGTCTTCGGTGAGCTACCATTATTCTTCGCACTATATTCCTCTTTCCCGCTTAGCGTATCTTCCAGGTCACCAACTTTAATAGTTAGGGCTCCGTTTTCGCCGCCTTTAGTAAAAAAATCTAGCAATTTATATGCATCGGGTATATCTTTTACTACAAACTTTAAACCAGTTGTATCTTGAACTGCGATTGCAGGATCTTCTTGTTCTTTTCGCATCATCTTCGCCATTCTGGCCAAAATTCTCTTAGGCCTGCTGTCCTGATAAACTGGAATAAGTTCGCCTCCATAATTTATAAATCTTTGTTCGTAATGAGTTGTTTTTATATAATATCCCCCTGGTTCTGGTACATGTTCCCGAATTCTTTTTAATGCTTGAATCTTCTCATTGTCAGGAATTTCTGTAGGTTGTCCTAGGCATTCAAGGGTTTCATAGCTATGATGACTTTCAACATCCGTTGGTTTTATCCTTATTCTTTTAGTTTTAACCCTTTTTTTGCTTATTTTTGAAACAACTTCGTCTCCAAACCAGAAGCCATCGTTTAGTATTTGAGTAATACGTGGAATGCCTTCTTTTTCATTTATCTCTCTTCCTCTTGCGATTGCCGTTGCTGCAAGCTGCATATGCACTAATTTTCTTTTTGCTTCAAACCTCACTCTTCCTATTGGATTATTTAGCATAATATCTATCAATTGAGGAATTGAATCTGCGGATTCTACTTCTTCGTGAAGGTCAGTTTTATCAGCGAGTGGAGCCCATAAACCTGTCCTAAAATAGTCATTAATAAAAGCGTTTGCTATGCTTGCGTATGAAGCGATTTCTTTTTCTCGTTTTGCTGCATCCATTTGGTCATATTCTGGAGAAAATATTCTAATAGCTCTTCTGTTAGCTCTTCCTCTAATATTTTCTTTTTTCGTGTCTGTATTAACAGCCTGTGCTATTTCCCTGACACCATAAGTACCAACTAAATTTCCGAGCAGATTTAAATCGCTAAGAAATTGGCCTTGAACTGTAGCATTTGATCCATAAAAGCCAGTTATCGATCTCCAAGCGAGAACCGAGTAGGGACCTTTCTCTGAAAGCATCAGCTCAATATGCTTCATTTCTCTAGTTACCTCTCCAACGGGAGGTTTATAAAGTCTTTCTAAAGTTGCCATAGTGGGGTTATTCTAGCATAGCTTATAGTATTTATCAAGCTGAGGGTTGTTAACTTTAGGGCAAAATAATAAAATACACTTATGCAAAGAACACTTATAAAAGACACAGTAGGTAAAATTGGCGAAGAAGTTTTAATAAAAGGCTGGGTAGATATAAGGCGCGATCATGGGAAATTAATCTTCTTAGATCTTAGGGATAGGTCAGGAAAAATCCAGGCAGTAGTAATTCCAAGTAGTTCTCCGGAAGCGCATGCTAAAGCAGGGGAATTAAGACCGGAGTTTGTAGTAGAAATTACTGGAAAAATTAATGCTAGGCCGGAGAGAAATGTAAATAAAGATCTCCTCACGGGAACTGTGGAGCTAGAAGTAATGGGTGTAAAAATTCTTAATAAAGCGGAAACTCCACCATTTGATGTTACAAGTGACGGGCTAGATATTAACGAAGAGGTACGTTTGAAGTACAGGTATCTTGATCTTAGACGCCCAAGAATGCAGGATAACATCAGACTTAGAAGTGACTATATGCAGGCACTTCGGGGGGCACTCGTTAAAAAAGATTTTGTAGAAATTGAAACTCCAATACTCTCTAAAGCCACAATGGAAGGAGCGAGAGATTTTATAGTGCCATCTCGTTTTCAGCCAGGTAAATTCTATGCACTTCCACAAAGCCCTCAGCAGTATAAGCAGCTTTTAATGGTAGCTGGATTTGAAAGATATTTTCAGTTTCCGCATTGTTTACGCGATGAAGATTTAAGAGCTGATAGGGGATTCGAACACACACAACTGGATTTGGAAATGAGTTTTGTAAATCGAGAGGACGTTATGTCTACGGTTGAAGATGTTGTAAAAGAGGGAGTTTTAGCAGTGGGTGGAAAATTAAAAGACGAAAAATTTCCTGTTATTACTTATAAAGAAGCAATGGAAAAATATGGAGCTGATAAATTTGACTTAAGGACTGAAGAAGAAAAAAAAGATGGGACTTTAGCATTTGCATGGGTCACGGATTTTCCTTTCTTTAGAAAAACAAGCACTACAGAAGCATCAGATAAATTTGATAGTAAGAGCGGATGGACATTTACTCATAATCCATTTAGCATGCCGATACCGGAGCATTTAGATTGGTTAATTAAGGGCGAAAATATTGATCAAATCA
This sequence comes from uncultured Gammaproteobacteria bacterium, assembly GCA_964366705.1. Taxonomy (GTDB): domain Bacteria; phylum Patescibacteriota; class Microgenomatia; order Levybacterales; family UBA12049; genus 2-01-FULL-39-10-A. The sequence goes on from CAYIUZ010000023.1 coordinate 3,151, forward strand.
CAACTACTCAATATGATTTGGTTTGCAATGGTTTAGAAGCAGGCGGTGGAAGTATTCGCGCACATACCCCTGAAATTTTGAGAGCCACGTATAAGATAATGGGTTATACGGATGCACAAGTTGAGGAAAGTGTCGGGCATATGATCGAAGCATTTTCATTTGGCGCACCTCCTCATGGAGGAATTGCTCTGGGACTCGATCGCCATATAGCACTTCTAAAAGGAGAAGCATCTATAAAAGAAACTATGGCTTTTCCTATGACCTCAACTGGAAGAACTTCCGTGATGGACGCTCCAGCCGAGATTTCAGAAGAACAGCTTAAGGAACTAGGAATTAAAATTGTCACAAAGTAAAATGAATGAAAGTAAAGATCTTCTACTTCATATCCTTAGTAATCGTTTTTGCAGCATTTAGTTTTTTAGCACTTCTTAATATAGAGCTTAAAAAACAGAATTCATTGATTGGAACTTTCACAAGTCCGATTGAATTTTCAACCGCGCGATATCCTCAGATTAATTTTTCTTTAGCACCCCCAATTTCCGCGCAAGGCGCAGTGGTAATTGATAAAGCATCACAAGTGGTTTTATTTGAGAAAAATCCGAATTTAAGATTTTCTCCTGCTTCTACTACTAAAATTATGACTGCACTTGTCGCATTAGAATACTATAAATTAGATGATATTTTGACTATTTATAAATCTAATGTAGAAGGAACCACGCTTAGGCTCCCACTTAATGAACAGTTTACTTTCGAAGATCTTCTTTATGCCATGATGCTCCCTTCTTCAAATGATGCGACACGGGCAATTGCCGAAAATTATCCGGGGGGAGAAAAAGCATTTGTAGCAAGAATGAACGAAAAGGCGCAAGCATATAATTTAATTGACACTTATTTTGAAGAACCAATTGGGCTACTCGACGAAAAAGACTATACAACTGCGATAGATCTCGCAAGACTTACTAGTATTGCACTAGACAATGAAAAATTTTCAGAAGTAGTTGCTACGAAAAGCAAGCAAATTCAAAGTTTAGACGGCACAAAAATAACTGTGCGAAATATAAATATTTTGCTTGACACCCCAGGGGTGAATGGAGTAAAAACGGGTTTTACGGATAGAGCAGGACAGGTTTTGGTAACTTCCCGAAATCTTCCAAAAGACGGCGCAGATTTAATATTTGTAGTTATGCAAAGTCAGGATAGATTCGGAGACACAGAAACATTATTAAATTATTTAGATAATAATATTACTTTTCTATCCATTCATCCTTAACTGCAGAAACATACGCAATAAAATCATTGGTACCTTCAAAAACAATAACCGGCATTAAGTAATCCTGTAGCTTACCTTCAGAATAGAATCCTAAGTAAACATTTTTAATAACAATATTTAAATCATTCCCGTTTTGACTGACTACTCTTCCTTTACCGTTTTTTAATTCTTCAAAAGCTTCCTCGGCAGTTTTGATTGGATAAGTTGCGGATTTATCTGTAGATTTTTGATAGAAAAATCTTGCATTAACAACAAGAGATTCTCTTTCTCCGGATCCGATCACTAGATTCATTGTTGAATTTTTACCCCCTGGATAAACCATTTTTATTTCATCTTTATCTTTCTGGAATAATGAAATACTTATAAGTTTTGCTCTTGAAAGGCTTTCTGCTGGACCTAGCACTTCGTTGTTAATCGAAAATAATTCAATTTTTGTTTTATCATCATCAATGTCATCTGGATAAAGATTTAGTGCATTTAAAAACGTTTTTGCAGTACTTACTGCATTTTCCTCATTTCCCAGCGAAGCACCGGAAAGAACGAAGGGATCCGTAAGGTATGAAGAGTACAGCGTAAACGAAGCCATGTTTACATTAAGTACAAGGCTTTTTGCAGGTGGTCCAGGGCTTGTCCAGCGGTATTGTATATCTGATAATTGTTCTGGTTTTGATGAAAACCCAATAGAGGAAACTTTTTCGATTGCTCTTTGTACTGCTAAGATATCAGGTCCTGGTTTTTCCATCTCATAAATTTTGGTTCTGTCTGGAAGTAATGGAAGTTCCCCACTTAGAGTGTCTATCGTGTAAGTAAACTTTTTATTTATACTCTCGGGGAAGAAAATAGGAGGGAGTTTACCAAAAGAAGCAGTGGGCGGGGTAGGTGGTGTAGGGGATATAATTTCTTTAATAATAAAGAAAACTTTTATCAGCACAAAAATTCCTATCAGAATTCCAATGACTATCGCGGCCCATTTGGCCACAACTAAAAACTGACTCTTAAATTTGCTAAGGGTCGTGGGCATATATTGAGTATAAAGGAGATTTTAGCTACAATGCAACTAATGATGGTATTGAATTATGAATTACGATTTAAGATTTATGAATTAGATTCGAAGGGAGTTTTGAATGGTTAGAAGTAGAATTGCACCATCTCCCACAGGATTTCCGCACATAGGCACTGTTTATCAGGCGCTTTTTAATTATTCGATTGCTAAAAAAGAAAAAGGTGCATTTTTGGTACGTATTGAGGATACGGATAGAGCACGATTTGTAGAGGGCGCTGAAGATAAGATATTTGAGGCTTTAGATTGGTTTGGTTTACAAGAGGATGAGGGGGTTAGAAAGCCAGGAATTTTTGGTCCGTATAGGCAATCTGAGAGATTAGAGATTTATAACAAATACGTTGATGAATTGATTGAAAAAGGCGTAGCATATTATTGTTTTTGTACAAAAGAAAAACTTGACGCACTTAGGGCTACTTTAACGGCCGCTAAAGAGCCTGTAATTTATGACAAAACTTGCCAAAGTCTAAATATAGAAGAGTCTAAGAAAAGACTGGATGAGCCTCATGTCGTAAGGCTAAAAATGCCATCAAATAAAACTTTTAAAGTTCTTGATCAGATAAGAGGAGAAGTGGAGTTTGACTTAACTCTCATAGAGGATTCAGTTCTTATTAAATCAGATGGTTTTCCTACCTATCATTTGGCTGTGGTCGTTGATGATCATCTTATGGAAATAACCCATGTAATTAGAGGAGAGGAGTGGCTTTCAAGTCTTCCAAAACATATAGTTTTATATGATTATTTCGGCTTCGAAAAACCGCTTTTTTATCACACGCCAAATCTTAGAAATCCAGATAAATCTAAGTTATCTAAAAGACATGGACATGCCAGTGTCGATTGGTATAAAGAAGAAGGGTTTTTGCCGGAAGCAATTCTTAATTTCCTCTCGCTCATGGGTTGGAGTCATCCAGAGCAAAAAGAAATTTTTGATATTAAGGAATTTATCAGTCTTTTTGATCCGAAAGATTTAAAGCCAGTTGGGCCTATATTCGATCTGACGAAATTAGAATGGATAAATGGTCAGTGGATTAGAAATATGGACTCCGTGGAGCTTAAAAAACGCTTAGAAAAATTCTATAGGGGAGACAAGGAATTTAGTGCTATTTTTGAAAGTAAACACATAGATTTGTTAATTGGTCTTGCTCAAAGCAGGATGAAAAAACTTTCTGAATTTAGAAATCTTGTTAATGCTCCGCAGAAACAAAGAGAGTTTACCGAAGATGAAAAAGAATCGTCAAAAAAACTTTTAGGAGTTTTGGAAAAAATAAATCACACTGATTGGAGAGAGGATATTATTTTAAATCATCTTAAGAATTTTAGAGATCAGGAAAATGTTTCTATGAAAATAATCTATTTCTTAATTACGGGAAAAGAGCAGGGACTGCCTCTAATTGAAACAATGGTAAAAATTGAAGGCCGCGATCAAATTATAGAAAATATAAAATCAAGAATTTAATAATGGATAATTTTAAATTATTGGCCTCTCCTGTTTGGGGTAAATCTTCTAATATTAGTTCCATTTTTACTTTTCTTTTACTTTAGGAAAAATAAACTTTCAATTTCTCGAAAAACTCTTTTATATACTCTTATTTTTGGTGTAGCATTTGGTGTAATTGAAGCCTCATGTGTAATTTATCTTAGAGCTGCCACGGGAATGCTTCCTGGATTTGAGGGAAACATTTTTGATGTATGGAGAATGTCCAAAGAAATTGCATACAGTCAGGAAGCGCTTCGTGAAGGACTTCCGATGAGTTTATTGTCTTTTGAGTTAATAAGAGAAGCTGGGACTATTATAATGCTTGGAATGATTGCGTTTATCGCTGCAGCTAAATGGAAGGAAAGAATAGCTATTTTTCTATGGACGTTCGCTGTCTGGGATATTGTTTATTATTTTCACCTCTGGCTAACTGTTCGCTGGCCACAGAGTTTTACAACTCCTGATGTTTTATTTCTGATACCAGAGCCATGGTTTGGTCAAGTATGGTTTCCATTTCTCGTAAGCGGATTAACTATATTCGCGATATTTCTGAATTTGAAAAAGAAAGAAAATTGAAAATTATTCTGATTGTGTAATGTGGGGCTTTGTGGCTGTAATTGTATTATAAGATGTAGCGCCAGCTCTAAATAATCCTTCCTGATAAGTTCCCCATACTGTATTTAGTACCATTACGCGGGGGACAAGCCTAAGAGCTGCGACAGCTTTTGCGGGAAGTACCCCAAGTCTGCACATAGTTGTCATTTGTCTGGAAGATCTCATAACCTGAGCCGTTCTGTCAGTATTCGTGACATCGGAAAAGCCAGAGCTTTGCATTACTTGTGCGACTGCGTCAGCAGTGCGAAAATCATTAAAGCATCCAGCTACAGCTTGCCCAAGCTCCATTTGTCTTTGCTGTTCAGGTGTAATTTCGCTCTCTCCTAAAAATGTTGCTGCTACTACCATTCGGCCTCTGGGTTTAAGAACTCTATGTGATTCTTGGATAAAACGTTCAATATCAGATGCATGTTCAATGCTTTCAAGAGACCAAACTACATCAACAGACTCATTTGGTAAAGGCATGTCCTGATAATTTCCTAATCGAAATTTAACTTTATCTACTAGTCCTCTTTTTTTAACTATTTTTTCGCCCTCTTTTAATTGTTCGGGTACTATATTTAATCCTATAACGCTTGCGCCTCTGTTTTCAGCTAGCCAGACGCCGCTACCGCCTATTCCACAGCCTGCATCTAATACTACGTCTCCTTCATTTATTCCAGCTAAATCTGCAAGGACTCTGTTTTCATTAAGAATTGCCTCATATCTATTTCGAGTACCGTCTGTCCAAAGACCATAATGTAGGCCATTTGTTGGTCCGTGCCAGGCTAATCTATAAAAAGCTTGGGCTTCTTTGTAGTAGTCTTTTATTCTCTGTTGATGTTCTGCTTCAGATTTTCCTCGCTCCGTATTCATAAGGTGCTAATTTTAACAAATGTTATTTTTAAAATCAAACTATGGGTTGTTGTTTATGCTATTGAATTTGGATTCCTGTAAAAAACATAGCTTTTCAGGGTAAAAGGACCAAGATGAGCGGATTCTTTTTATGCCTACAGCTGCGGGACTACGATTCGAACGTAGATAAACGGATTCAGAGTCCGTTGTCCTACCATTAGA
>CAYIUZ010000024.1:0-8591 GCA_964366705.1 uncultured Gammaproteobacteria bacterium
AACTAGGGAAAGTGAACCAAATATAGCAGAAATTATCCAGTAAAACAACGCGATTCGACGTTGTCCAAGCCCTGATGAAAGCAAAAGATGGTGAAGATGTTTTTTATCATGCCAGAATGGAGAATGACCTGTTAAAATTCTTCTTCCTATTGTAAATGCGCCGTCAGCAAGAGGCACTCCCATAACTAAAATTGCAGTTGCAAGTTTTGCGCTTGATAATATTGATACCACAGCTAAGAGAAGGTAAATGGCGGTAGCGCCATACCCTGGAAAAATTCTTGCGGGATGAAAATTGTAAATTAAAAATCCAATCGCTGTTCCTGAAATGATAAAAGAAAGAGAGGTTGTGGTTTGCGTAAGATTATCTGCAACGCCAAATCTTAGACTTAGAATTCCTATAAAAATTGCAGAAATTGCGACAATTCCCGGCATTTGTCCGTCAACTCCTTTACTCCAGTTAAGCATGTTCATCACCCATACTATCCAAAGTACCGCGACAACGTGAGAAAGAGTAATTGCCATTCCAATTCCTAAAAATTCTATTGGAAGACGAAGTTCATTTAGATAAAGAATTCCTCCTAATGGGTTTGTAATAAAATTTACACTCACTCCGGCGGCGACAACTATTACTGCGCAGAAAATATTTACTATAAATCTTATGTAAGGAGAGATGTCAAATTTATCATCAAGCACACCTACTAAAAGCGAAATAAATGCAGCAAAATATATTGCAATTGTTATTTGATTGATTGGTAGAAAAACAATTCCGGCAACAAGAGCTCCAATGAAAAGGGGAATTCCGCCACCCCTTGGAATTGGTTTCTTGTGAATTATAGCCGGGTGCTTTCTTACTTTTGGGTCATCTACTATTTTGAATTTTTTTAAAACTAAAATAGATATAGGAGTAATGATGGCAGTAGACAGGAATGCAATTAAAAAAGGCAGGAAGATCAAATTGTTTAAAACATTTTCCATTTAAATAATAAGCTGAGTTGTGCGAACGATAAAAAGAAAAGTTAAGAGTGCAGTTAAAAAACTTGTTATTGCTATTAATCTTGAAATGAGCGGAGAGGTGTTATAGCTTACCGCTGATAAAATTATATTTACAAAAAATATTACTGATGTTATTAGGGAGGGGATAAAAATTCCAAAAGTTGAGCTTAATCTTTCTTCGCCCCAGGGCATTTGATTAAAAACTGGAATTAATGGAGGGAGCTTACCCAAGTTTATAAGAATGTAGACTACTGTAGCTGCGATTAAAACAAAAGTTGCTATATAAAGTTTAAAAATTAATCGATCTTTTTTTAAAGAATTAAAATATTTTCTCATAAATTTTTACTCCTCTTATTTCAATTTTCTCTTCATAGTTAGTGAGGTTCATTGGAAACTCTGGAACATTTGGCATAACGATAATTAATTTTGGCGATTTAGCTCTAATTGCATTATCCATTTCCGTTAAACCCGTTGGGTAGTTTGTAATATGATATGCGACAGTATAGCGCATGATGGGAGTTTTTTCTGCTAGTTTATAAACTTGTGCATTATTCCCCCAAATAAAAATTGATTCCTCGGAGGATGTATTCGCTTTAATGTATGCAGCTAATTCGTAATCTCTGGGTGTATTTCTGTCAAAGAAAGCTTGATAGGATGCAACATCTTTTTTGTCGCTGCAAAATGCAATTATATTTGCATAATGCTGAATGATTTTGCCTTTTAGGTTGAAGGTATTTATTATTGCTAAGTATCCGACTAGTAGGAATATTATTAGTAGAATTCTCGTTTTCTTTTCTTCGATAATTGTTCCCACCATTAAGCAAAAGCTTGGAAGAAGCATTATTAGGTAATGGGTGTAGGGGCGTTGTGCAAAAAAGGCACTAAAAAGTGAGAACGCGAACCAGACGGACGCAAATAAGACATTTCTCGGAATCTTTTTTCTTTTCCAAAAAACAAATCCTAAAAATGAAGCAAGAAGTCCTGCTTTAATGTATAAAAGACCTTGAGGGATTATAAATTCGTTGCCGTATCCCACATATCCAACGTTACTAAAAAGAAAACCATTTATTGCATCATTAAAATTATTTGTTAGGAAAAAATAACCAAGTGATATTAGAACTGGAATACCAAATCCCAGAATGAAGGGCAGGGCTCTGTTTCCAGATTTATCTTTCAGGTCTTTTTCATGATCAATTAAGATAAAAAATAAAAGTGCCATAAAATCAAATATGGCTACAATTTTTGTTAAGAAAGCAAGGCTCATGAAAAAACCTGACAATAGATGAAATCTGAAGTGCCATGCTTTTTTAATATAGTCACCGGATGCTATTATGTATGCTGAAATTAGGATTGGTAGAAGCATGAAGTTTTCTGCATTTGCAATATTTCCCTCAATTAGTCTTGTTCCAAATGCGAATGTATAAAGAGAAGTTGAGACAATAACTCCGTATTTAGACTTTGGGAGAAGTCTTTTTACTATAAAATAAAAGACCCAGACAGAAAAAAGTCCGAAAAATAACGAAAGCACTCTTAGTAAGAATTGATCAGAATTGAAAATTGCATAAAGTACATAAAGAAGCGGTGGTTTATTATCCCATGCTCCTGAGTAAAGAGATTCCCCGCTATTTATTAGCATTCCAACTGCTTGATAAATTCCTTCATCCCCATACCAGTATGGCTCAAAAAGACTTGGCCAGCGGAGAAAAAAGAAGACTACGGAAATAATTAACAGAAACCAGAAGGATGCGCTTTTTTCTAGACGCGAAAAAAGTTTCATAATTTTTCAGTAACTTTATATTCCATTTTGCGTCCTAACATTAACTGTGTGTGAGAGATTATTGCAGGTAATGAATTTAGGAAAAATCCTGCAATCGGCATAAGAATAAATTCTAGCGGGAAAAGTAGCTCGCGAGTTCTGGATTTACTTAGATGTTTTGGTCTACTTCTGTAATCAATTACAACCATAACTACCAGTGCAACTAGTGAGGATGTTAGAATTATTCGCGCCATAATCGGGAGGCTGTATCCGAGTGAGGTTCTAGAGAATTCTGGATTCACTAAAGTAATTATACTTGTAGCAATTGTTAATATGAACCAATTTGCCGGCCAAAGGAAATGATCTAATAAAACATGAAAAAGAATTTTAGTTTTTCTGACAAATGGAACGCCCGGAACTGTAAGCCACCACTTAATAAATAATGGATCATCAGATGCACCGTAACTCCAGCGTCTAATTTGAGAGTATTTATTCTGAAGGCTTCCTATGTAAGTTGGTGAGAGAGGTGAATCCATGGAGGTTTTTAGAAAAATTGGATTAGCGGAAATATCTCCTTTCATCATGAAGAACGCTTTAAAGAAAACTCTGTAGTCCTCAGGAATTACATCTGTATCCCAATATCCAATCCGTTTTAATAGTAGGAAGGAGAGGGAGTAAGTGGAAGTTGCAATTAATCTATCTCCCTGAACTAAGAGGCCGGTTCTGTGAAGACTTGAGAAGAACGAGAAAACACGACTTGCTGCAGGAACGCTCCAGAAATTATTATGGTCAACATTTGCTGATTGCCAGAATCTGTTATATCTTTTTTCTTCTTTTAAGAAGTCAAAAGCCAGGTATGCAAAATACTGCCTATCAAACATAGAATCAGCATCAGCAGTTGTGACTGTTGTGTAATTTACGTCAATAATATTTGTGTCAATTAAAATCTTGTTAATTTCCTTAGCAGCGTATGATTCGTTAGACGACTTTCCTTTTACTTCTCCTGGAATGTCCGGATGATATGTGGTGTAAATTCCTCCAAAAACGCTTTCAAAATCTTTTATAATCTTTGAGGCTTTCTTGTGGGCCGAGTCTTCTCTTTTTTCCATAGCTAGTACAACATAAATCCTCTTGGAAGGGAAAGTTTGAGCTGCTATGGTTCCTACAATTCTTCGCAGTTTTTCTTCAGTCTCTTTATAGTTGGGAATGATTATTATGTGGTTAACTTTTTCAAAATTTTCTAATTTTTCTCCTTTTTCAAGCCAATTTTTTAGTTCTGCTTCTTTTATTTTCTTTGAGCCCAGGTAAGCTGTGAACATTAGAGAAAAAGATCTGTAGAACCAATAAACATCAAAAAATAGAATAAAGTATGCAACTAGATATGGAACAAAAATAGATCCCCAGACAGGAAATAGTATTAGTGTCCAGGATGTTATTCCCGGAAGAGCGGATAGCGACCGGTGAGTTTTAATAGGATAGCGAGTAAAAATTCTGTTAAAAAATTCTGTCATATCTGGTTTGATCTAGGGCGTCAGGTTGAATAAGTTTTTTGCGTTTTCTGAAGTTTTAGCCTCAACTTCTTTGGAATCAATACCTTTTATTTTACCTATTTGCGCTGCGACAATTATAACATAGGAAGGAATGTTACGACTATGTCTGTGAGGCTGGGGAGTTAAGTAAGGCGAATCTGTTTCGGTAACTATCATTTCAAGTGGAGTATTTTTAACTAAATCAGAAAGTTTAGTATCCTCTCCTTTGGCAATTCCATCATATGTTATGTTTCCATCAAAGCCCACTAGAAAACCTAATTTAAGAACTTTTTGTAAAAAATCAACGCTGCCTGACATGCAGTGAAACATACCGGGTGGACGTTGATTTAAGATTAATGATTTATGATTTATGAGGATTTCTAGAATATCATTCCCTGCCTGACGGTTGTGAATTTGCAGCGGGAGGTTTAGTTTGTTGGCAAGATGAAGCTGAGTTATGAAAACTTTTTTTTGAAGTGAAGGCTCAACGATCCCATTTGATGCATATGAATAATAGTCTAGCCCTATTTCACCAATTCCCACGATTTTTTTAGATGATGTTGCTATTTCTTCAAGTTCTTTATCCCAGCCGGGACTAACTTTGTCTGCATGATGAGGATGAATTCCTACTATTGCATATAGGTTTTCATATTTTTCAGCTAACTCAACAGCCCGTTTACTGGATTCAAGGCTTGTGCCTGTGTTTATTATTATTTCTACGCCGTCCTCTTCAGCTTTCTTTATTACTGTATCGAAATCATCATTGAATGATTTAAAATTTAGATGACAATGAACATCAACCATAGGATTAATTATATAATTTCCACTTGATCCAATCCACATCTTACTTTTCGCCTTACCCGCCTGCAACGCGTCGCGAAGCAATGCGGGCAGGTCTATTATTCATAGCACGGCTCAAAGAGCGATTTGTTGAGGATTGCGCCCTCGAAGTTCTGCAAAGCAGAACGTAGTGGGGCTTGACAAAGTCTTGGGAAAGTTGCTTAATATAATTAATGGCAAAGAAACAATACAAGCATTTCAAGCTCTATACTGATCAAAATATCATGGGTGTAGTTTTGTTTACTATGCTCGCAGGAATGGTCGGAGTATTAATTGGAGCATTCTTGCTTTATTCTTCAATAGGTCAAGCAGTCCTAGGCGTTTCTACTCCTTAACTTACATTATTTCTCCAGGGAAAATTTCACTAGCCTTTCTTTTCTTTTTTGTTCTGTTTTTATAATTGTTTGAAAGAACACTAATATTTCCATCCCGCTCAAGAACTGCCAAGTCAACTTCTGAAAATTTTGCTACCCCATGTTCCCTGATTGAGGCTTCAAGTTCATCCGATGAAATTTTTGCTTTTCTAAGATGCTTTACGATCGGTTTTCCTTCATAGATCAACATTAGTGGTTCCCCCTGGATAAGATTGCTTATTCTTTTAGATCTGAAGAATATTTCTCCTAAAAAATAATTTGCTATAAAAAGTGTAGATGCTGCGATAAGTCCTCCAATGAGAAAATTAATATTTCCTCCGATCATCGCATCTTGCACGGAGTTACTTATTAATAAAATAAAAACCAGATCAATAACGGAGAGCTGAGAAAGTTCGCGTTTTCCAAAAACTCTGATTGCTGTAATTATAAATAGATAGACAACTAATGAGCTAAGGATTATAAAAAGTATCGACCCCATAAGCTAACAGTAGTATTTTTGGAGCAATAATGCAATTATATGATTATGACTTTTTCGTTAGAAATTCTACGAAAAGATTTCAAAAAAAGAAAAGAACATTATTTTGCCGCAGCTTTTTGCTTAGTATTTCTTCTAGCCTATCTTACTCTTGGTCTTGTAAAACATGCACATTTTCTCTCGGGATATGATCTTTCTCTTGTGAATCAAGTTGCCTGGGAATATAGCAGGTTTATTCCACCTGTTATGACTGGGCATGCTTATCCTTTTATGCCAGTCTTTTATGATCACATAGAATTTATCTATATTCTAATATCGCCCTTTTACTGGATACTGCCCGATGCAAGAACTCTAATAATTCTGCAGGCTTTAGTGTTCTCCGTTTCAGGTTTTTTTGTATATCTATTAACCAATAAATATAAACTTAACAAGTTAATTTCTTTTTCTCTTCTTTTTTCATACTTCACTTTTTATGGTGTTCAGTTTGCGCTTTGGTCTGATGTACATAGTTTAGTATTTGGGGTAAGTTTTCTGGCGATTTTTATTTATTATCTTGACGTCGGGAAAATTAAACCTGCATTTTTGTTTTTCTTACTTGCACTAACCAGTAAAGAAGATATGGGATTCATAATATTTTTTATCTCTTTTGTTTATCTAATTTTAACCAGGAAAAGAATTAATCTGCTTATTATGCTGATTTCTGCTGTTTATATTTTTGTATTATTTTTTATTTATTATCCAAATTTTACATGGGGTTATACGTACTCTGGAGATAGTGGCTTACTGTCCGGAATAGATTTACGAGAATTTTTTGACACTCCGGAGAAAAGAGACGTATTCTTTTATTCATTTATTTCCAATGGTTTTATAAGTTTTCTTAGTCCTTTTTACTTAATTCCGTTTTTTGCAGACTTAGGTCATTATTTCGTTTTGGGAAATGAAAGGGTTACATCAGCGCAAGGATTATTTGGTCATTATAGAATTACCTCTTCTATTTTATTGGTATGGCCTGCTATTTTAATTATTAAAAAGTATAAAAAGCTAAACACCAAATATTTTGCGATTTACATTTTTTTCTTTGCGGCAATCGCTACATATATGCTCCACGCGCCGTTAACATATTTATCTAAAAATTGGTTTTGGACCAAACCTTCGGGGGTTGAAAATATAAAACAAACAATTGAATATTTGCCAAAAGACGCATATGTAGTAACTCAAGTAAATATTGCACCCCACATTTCTAATAGGAAATTAATTGTTACGATGTTTAAAGACAGGAAAGAGTTTAGTAAAAATTCTCCCTGCAAAAGACCGGTATGTGAGTGGTTTAAATGGGCAGGTGAACCAAAGTATTTAATAGTTGATACTGCTCCTGAATGGAATATTCTTCATTTTTTAGCAGTGCGAGAAGATTTTTTGGCAGGATTATCAAATATGGAAAAAGACGGAACAATAAAAAAGTATAAAGAGTTTGGGACCTCTAGAATCTATACAGTTGAGAAAAAGCCTTTCTAAATTCTTGGAAAAAGGGAAGCTCCTGATTTTATCTTGGGACCTTTAAATTGATTTAGTATTTTTTCTGAAGTTTCTGGGAGAAACGGTTTTAGCTCATATGCTATCTGATTAATTCTTTCTACCCAATTTTGCAGCAGATCTTTTAGTTTGTTTAATTCTTCAATTTTCCAAGGTTGTTCTTTTTCAATCTCTTGGTCAATTTCAGAAATTCTTCCCCAGATATTTCCTATAAATTCATGAAACTTATATTCTTCAAATTTTGATCTATATTCTTCGCTTAAGTTTGTTTCTGCAATTTTACCTAGTTCTACTTTTTCACAAAGCCTCGCAACCCTTGCCACTAAATTTCCAAGTCCATTCGCGAGATCTGCATTATAAACTTCTATAAATCTTTCAATCGTAAAATCTCCGTCATCAGTTGTTGGAATTTGAGAGAGCATGTAATACCTAAATGGTTCAAGCCCGTACTTATCTGCTATTTCAAAAGGATCGATAATATTTCCTAAGCTCTTTGACATTTTTTTTCCACCTGATTGCACAAATCCGTGAACCAAAACTGTTTTTGGGGTTGATAGTCCCGCTGACATAAGCATTGCCGGCCAATAAACTGTATGAAATCTATTTATGTCTTTTCCTATTACATGAACGTCTGCTGGCCACCATTTTTCGAACATTGTTAGATCCACGCCATAACCCACCCCAGTAATATAAATAGCTAAAGCATCAAACCAAACATACATTACTTGGGTTTCGTCATTTGGAACTGGTACTCCAACTCCTTTTGCGCGTTCCTTGCTTCTGGAGATACTGAAATCTTCAAGCCCTTGTTTTATAAATGACAAGATTTCATTTTTTTTACTAATTGGAGCTATTTTAAGTTCGTCACTTTCGATTAGTTTTAATAATTTTTCCTGGTAATTTGATAATTTAAAAAAATAATTTTCTTCAGTAACTTTTTCTGGAGCTTTTTGGTGATCCGTACATTTTCCATCAGTTAATTCTTTTTCTGTTTTAAAACTTTCGCATCCGACACAATAGAGGCCAGTATATGATTTCTTATAAATGTCACCATTTTTTTCGCAAAGTTCCCAAAGTTTTTGTACTCCTGG
>CAYIUZ010000025.1:0-8574 GCA_964366705.1 uncultured Gammaproteobacteria bacterium
ACGCTCTTCCGATCTTATTGACGGCATGTACGCTGATAGAAGAAGAATGGAAGATGTAATAATTGCATCAAGACCATACGCTTACGAGGCATGGCAGAATTTTATAGAAAATGGTGCTTTAGCCACAGCAGAAATGCAAAAAATTGCTGAAGGAGTAGCTAATAGCTATAGAATACAAATAGAACGTGATAGGAGAAACGTAGAACATAACGCAAGAATGGGATTAGTGTCAAGATTTGATTTTTCAACAACTAATCCTTTTATTCCCTTCGCATTTCCAGTCGGTTCCCTCAGAGCATAGAGGTAAAACTATTGCAAGAGACGTGATCGGTCAGGTCAGAATCCCCGCGATAAGATAATCACCACTCCACCTTCACCGGAAGAGTTGAGTAGCATACTTGTATTCTTTCCGGATTTCCTTTTATACTAATTAGGTTATGAAAATTTATATTACAACTGGTGTGGGGTTTGGTAAAACTCCGCTTTCTGCATTTGATGGTGCGCTTATGGATGCAGGGGTAATGAATTTTAATCTTCTTACGCTTTCTTCTGTCATTCCAATTGGAACAACTATAGTTCACGAGAAGCTGCCTGTAGAAGATTCCGAGTGGGGGAATAAGCTTTATTGTGTAAAAGCTGAGATGAGAAGTAGGCAGTCGGGAAGATTCATTGGAGCCGCGCTTGGCTGGTATCAGATTGAAGATGGACGTGGAGTTTTCGTAGAGCATGAAGAAACAGGGGAAGTTGAGAGTTCTGTAGAAGCAGATTTAAAAGAAGAAGTAAAAAGATCAATTATGGATTTATGTAGGAATAGGAATATAGATTTCCAAGAAGAGAAAATGGGAATTAAAATTAGAACAACTCAAGTAAAAGATTTACCAGCCTCAGTAATAGTGGTCGCGGCCTATAAATCCGAAGACTGGAGTTAGCTAATAAGAATTATTCCAATAACTACAAGGCACGCGAGTGCACTTTTTCTGATTAAAGTTTTTTTACTTATATCTTCTTTGAATAATTTAGGAAATAATGTTGTCAGAATAAATCCATAAATAAGCCCGAAGAACACTTGTGTTCCTCCTAATACGCTAACTAATGCCACAGGGCCTAATGAATAAGCGAGAAAAGTAATTCCTTTTGCTAGAACAAATACTGCCTCATTTGTGAATATGAAGCCAAGAGTTGGTTTTTTTACTTTTTTAATGTTTTTTAAAAATGCATTTCTTATTGAAGGAAATAATATAAATAGAATTATTCCTCCCAATCCTAGACCCCAGCTTTCATAACTTAATATCACTGAAAATGTATTTGCTTCAAAAGCAAATTTTATGAGCACTCCTGCTAAAGCCCACATAAAACAGTAAATTAAAGCAAGGAAAAAAGATGAAGATATGCTAAATAGTTTCCCTTTGCTCGAATTCACAGATGCCGTTGCGGCTGAAACTAGGATAATTGTAAAGCCTATAAATTGTTTTACGGTTATGGTTTCGTTGAGTAGAAAATAGGAGAGAATGAGAGACATTACGGGAATAGTTTGCAGGAGTATAATTACAGTCGTGGTCTCTTCCTTTGCCATCACTTTGAAATAAAGAGGTACACCCCATATTGTGAGCATACCTGTAAAAAGTACAATAGCAGCGCTTCGAGGATCTAAGGTGGGAAATCCTGAGGCCAGCCAGATAATGGTGCCTCCGACTAAACCTACGATTGTTCCATAGATGGGCATAGCTCTGTAATCTTTAACGGCATCGGAGACAAGATATTTGTCAATAAAATTGACAATCGTATATACAGCAGGAGCAAGGAGTGCTAACAAAACCCAGTTCATTCTTTCTCAGTTATTATATACTTTTTCAGAAATCCGACGGGACGCCAGAGCTCTTTAGACTTTTTCAAATTTTCAATCCCTAAATCCTGCTCAATATTCCAGTGTTTGATCTGATTCTTTATAAGTTCCTTCGCTTTAAGCATATAAAGAGATTCGAAAATTCCCTTATGCTCGGTATTTGCTTTTATAAAGTGGAAGATGGCGTAGTTATTTTTAAGAATTTCAGCAACTGCAAATCCCACCATTTTATTATTTATATAAATCCCTATCGCAAGTAAGTTCAGTTTATTTGCAGCTTGAATAAGTCTAATAATTGCCTTTTTCTCGTGTTCTGTTTCTTCTATATTTTTATTTCGAACTTTTACCCACAAATCAAAAAGATCTATAATTTCTTTTTGAATTTTACAATCTGAAACATCAAGAATTTTAACTTCATGTTCAGGATTGTCTGCATGAAATCTATTAACTGCGTGACGTTTGTTATGATATTTTTCGCCTTCCAAGGAAGCAATTTCTGGAATATCTAAAACATAATCAAAATTATCAGGATCTTCTTTTACGTCAAAATCCTCAATCAGTCTAATGTCAGCATGAACTACGGATTCTGGAATAAGTTGAAGTATATTCATCGCATTTTCTTTCTTTGCTCTTTTTAAAAGTTCTCCGGCTGTTTCGGTAACTTTTTTATTTCCAATAAAAGAATAAAATGGTTCATTAGTTATGTAGTCTCTAAATTTAATAACGAGATTATCGTTTAAATTAGTTATAAGTGCATCATTATCAGTGTTATAGCTATAAAGACTTACAAAGTTAAAATCTGAATAGGGGGGGAAATTATCTGTAATTTCTTCAATGGATTTTTTATCTTCTAACTCAGGATTCTTAAAAGTAGGATAAAGAGGGAGCATAACTGGATTATACAATAAAGTTTAGCTTGACAATCCATTTTAGCTAAGCTAACCTAAAATTATGCTTGAAACAATCCGCAAAGAGTGGCAAGCAAAAATAATACTAATTATATTTGCTGTTTATGCAGCTGTTTGGCTTTCTATTCAATTTCCCCAAACAAAAAATCCTCTACTTCTAGATCTTTATGGACAAACGTATGGAGTTGTAGCTTTATTTGGTGGAGTTTGGGGAATTTTTATTGCAAAACCGTGGGGATTTTTACAAAGTGCGATGGGAAAAGCTATTGTTTTCCTCTCGCTGGGTTTACTAGCCCAGGTTTTTGGGCAAATTGCATATTCTGTGTATGTTTACGTATTAAAGGTTAGTATTCCATATCCTTCAGTTGGGGATGTTGGATATTTTGGAAGTATACCTCTTTATATAATAGGAACAATTTATTTAGCGAAAGTTGCCGGAGTAAGGATATCCATGAGATCTGTAATGTCAAAGATTCAAGCTATTATTATCCCAATATTGATTTTAGGTGCAGCATATCTAATCTTCCTACAGAATTATACTTTTGATTGGTCACTACCTTTAACTATGTTCTTGGATTTTGGTTATCCGTTAGGACAGGCAATTTATATTTCTATAGCACTCTTAACTTATCTTTTGTCAAGAAGTTTGTTGGGTGGAGTAATGAAAACAAAAATCTTATTTATTCTTTTCGCCCTTTTTGTGCAATTCTTATCAGATTATGTTTTCCTATATCAAGTTAGTCGTGGAACGTGGCATTTAGGAGGAATAAATGAATTTATGTATCTTACTTCATATTTCTTGATGGCAGTAGGAATACTTCAGCTAAAAACTATGATTAAAAAACTTCAGGGGTAATTAGTATGGATATTTTTGCCCAAATGGCCGTAAAGATCATAAGGGAACAAGAATCAATAATTGGACCTGTGGCATTGGAGCAAGCTAAAAAAGTGCCCGGCCTTAAAATAGATTGGCAAAAACATGAAGTGGCCTTAGGTGGAGATGAAAAAGCTATTATTGAATCCCTTGTAAAACAATACCAGAATTTATTTGGCCAAACTTCAGTTGAGGTTTGTAAAGATGCTATAAAAGGTCTTTCTGTTCCTTCTGGCAGTCTCCCCGCTTTACTCAAATAACCATTCAACTTATAATTAATAAATGGACCTGCCCCAAAAAGATCCAATAGCTTCTGTAACAGACCCTGTAACAGCTTCTGCCGTAACCGGCATCGAGCACATTATGCAGGAGATGTATAAAAAGAATCAGGAATTGAATGACAGAAATAAAACCCTGGCGTTACTTAGGCAAATTGATGAGATTGTACTTTCAGCAGTTACTGACCTCGGTCAAATCGCTCAGCAGGTTTCAGATCTTTTAGTCGAGGAAGAGTTTAGATTTGTAAGTATCTGCATCGTTAAGCAAGAAGAAAAGGTAATAATTCCTATTGCAATTTCATCTTTTTCAGATAGTAAGGCAGTAAGTGATATAGGGAAAAATAAATTCTTAAAACTTTCAATTACTCTAACTGAAAAAGAAAATGTTTTAGTAAAAACTATACAAACTAAGAAAGTTCAGATTGTAAAAACGCTTCAGGATATATTTGGTTCGAACATTTCAGAAGAAGAATCTAAAGAGGCACAAGATGAGATGGGAGTTAAATCTATAATTGTGTATCCGCTTATTGTTAGGCTTGATGTAATTGGGACTCTGGTTATTGGAATTACAGAAGAAGAAGATTCAATAACACTAGAGAAAAAAGCTCTAATTGATCGGATGGCAGGAGTTGTTGGAATCGCACTAGATAATTCACTTTTATATCGATCTATTCAAGACGCAAATGAAAGACTGAAACAAGTGGATAAATTAAAAGACGAATTCGTATCTTTAGCTTCTCATGAACTTAGAACCCCGATGACTATTATCAAATCCTATTTGTGGCTATTTATAGATAAGAAAAAAGGGCAGCTTAGTGAAAAAGAATTAACCTATCTTCAAAGGGCGTATGTATCAACAGAACGCCTTATAAATTTAGTTAATGACATGTTAAATGTTTCACGAATTGAGTCGGGAAGGCTTTCACTTGAATTAAAGCCAGTTCAAATCGTTGATGTTTTAGAAAAACAGGTAGAAGAATTAATGCCTCGCGCACAGCAGCTTGGTTTGAAACTCGCATTTGTAAAACCCCCTTATCCAGTGCCTTTGGTAAATGCTGATCATGAAAGAATTGAACAGGTCATAATAAACCTTGTCGGAAATTCGCTTAAGTTTACCCCTTCGGGGGGTTCTATTAGTGTTTTGCTAAAACCCCAGAAAAAAGAATTGTTAGTGACAGTAGTTGATACTGGGCGGGGAATGAATAAAGAAGACATGGAAAAACTTTTCAGAAAATTCGGAACAATGGGAGAAAGTTATTTACACAAGCAGGAAGCACAAGGAACTGGACTTGGACTTTATCTTTCAAAACTTCTTGTAGAGATGCACGGAGGAAAAATGTGGGCAGAGTCTAAAGGCGAAGGAAAAGGAGCCACTTTTAATTTTACAATTCCATTTTTAACTCACTGAGGTTTGGGTTGGGTAGAGTTTGCGGGGGGAACAGCTGGAGCTTGAGT
Organism: uncultured Gammaproteobacteria bacterium; assembly: GCA_964366705.1. Lineage (GTDB taxonomy): Bacteria > Patescibacteriota > Microgenomatia > Levybacterales > UBA12049 > 2-01-FULL-39-10-A. The sequence continues at coordinate 5,359 of CAYIUZ010000025.1, forward strand.
CGTTGCCGCTTGAATAGGAGCTTGCTGAAAAGGTTGAGTTTGAGTTGGAGCAGCTGGGGCATTATGATTTGGAGTTTGCTCAATATTTATATAAGCTTTGATTTGTTCTACAAGATTCCCAGGGGTAATCTGACTTTTTATAAAATACCCATCTCCAAGTGACAGTCCCTCCTGCATTTCTTTATCCTTATCTAAATTAGTTAAAAATATTATTTTTTTATTTGGAAGTTTTGCTGGGGAAGCTTTAATTTGTCTCATTATAGAAATGCCATCGATTCCAGGGAGAATAATATCTAGCATCACAAGATCCCATCCACCCTGCTGAATTTTTGCGAGTCCTTCGTTTCCGTTTTCTGCAGTATCTACGAAATAACCTTGATCAGAAAGAACTTCCTGATAAAGTTCTCTTAAATATTCCTCATCCTCAACTATAAGAATTCGAGCTTGATTCACAGAAGTATCGTACCAATGGAGGTTAGAAAAGTCAATTAAATACTAATTGACACAGTCTGATATTTTATGGTTCACTAGATATATATGTCAAAAAAACTGTCCAAATCAAAAAAAAGCCCGGCGCGGCGCTCTCCTAAGAAGTCATTTTTAGAAAAATTATTCACTTTCCCAAAACTAGCTGCTTTTGGAATCTTAGTGCTTTCAGTATTTACTGTTTATCAGGTTACAAAGCCTGCGGTTGGTGTTATGGGTGAGACTACTACAGCTTCAACCGTAAAATATAAAATTAAAATGACAATGTTTGCTGATCCAAACATGAATGTTAAAAGAGACTCTGGTGAGGGTTGTTTGGCTAAAACATTTAAAGTAAAAGTTAAGAATTCAAGTGGAGTGACTACACAATATACACTTACCGGAAATAAAGATTGCACTAAATTTGCCTCTCCTGTAATTATAGCAACTGGAAAGTGCAATACAGTTGAATATGTTGATAACTTAGCGAATTGGTATCTTTCAGGCATTAATTACGCTGATTCTCTAAAGGATCCAGGATACGAATATGATTCAAATAAAGTAAAGATTTGTTATTATCCTCCAAGTGAAGGATTAAGTATTCCTGCAGTTGCATACGTCAACTTCGCAATGAAGAGTAAATAAGCCTCAGTTCTGATATAATAGCCTCATGAGTAAAAGAAAGCCCAGCCCGTTTGGTTACTACATAAAATATCTTGATGGAATAGATAAGGGAGTTAGGGATTCTAAAGAGTTTGGTTCTATATTAATTCTACAAATCGTTGAAGAGGTTGGTGAAATGTCGCGGGCATATCTCGCAAAGCACGGAAGAAAAGCTACAAATTTATCAGCCCAGGAAGATGAAACTTACAGACAAGAATTAGGCGACATACTTGTTTCCATTCTCAGATTAGCCCGTATTAAAAAGATAAATCTGAATGATGCTATTATGTATTCACTGAAAAAAATAGAAAAAAGAAAATTAGAGCCTAAGAGATAGGTAAAATCCCCTCTTGACCCCATTCAACTTGCCGTTCGCCTTTCCCGCCTGCAATTGCCTTCCGGCTAAACAGATGACGGGTAGGTCATGGAGCGTTTTGAACGGGGCAGGCGCAAATTTAATACTTGACGCCTAGAATAAAATATTGTATTATCTTTTTACCATCAAATGGCTGATGGTTTTTTTAAATTCAGCCGTCGCCTATTGGGCTTTGGCTAGACAAATATGGCAGATAAATACGAACGAACAAAACCACACGTAAACATAGGAACTATTGGTCACGTTGATCATGGTAAGACTACAACTACAGCAGCTATCGCTACTGTTCTTTCTAAAACAGGCGGCGGAAAAGCTATGAAGTATGAGGATATTGATAATGCACCTGAAGAAAAGGCAAGGGGCGTCACGATTAATATCACTCACGTAGAATACGAAACAGCTAACAGACACTATGCTCACATCGACGCTCCAGGACACGCAGATTATATTAAGAACATGATCACAGGAGCAGCACAAATGGACGGAGCAATCCTCGTAGTTTCAGCTCCAGACGGTCCTATGCCTCAGACAAGAGAGCACATTCTATTAGCGCGCCAGGTTGGAGTACCTTCAATCGTAGTTTGGCTAAATAAAGTAGATATGGTTCAAGACGCAGAACTTCTAGATTTAGTTGAAATGGAAGTTAGAGAGCTATTAACAAAATATGAATATCCTGGTGACACAGTTACAATCGTTAGAGGATCAGCTCTTAAAGCTCTTGAGGGAGATGCAGAAGCAGAAAAGCAAATTTTGGCTCTCATGGAAGCAGTTGATAAGGATATTCCTACTCCAGTTAGAGATACAGCAAAACCGTTCCTTATGCCTGTTGAAGACGTTTTCTCAATTAAGGGAAGAGGAACAGTTGTAACAGGAAGAATCGAAAGAGGAGTGGTAAAAGTAAACGAAGCAGTAGAAATCGTTGGAATTAAAGCTACAGCAAATACAGTTGTAACTGGTGTCGAAATGTTCCATAAGATGTTAGATGAAGGACAAGCTGGAGATAATGTAGGAGTCTTGATAAGAGGTATTGAAAAAGATGACGTAGAAAGAGGACAAGTTCTTGCAAAGCCAGGCAGTATTACTCCTCACACTGACTTTGAAGCTGAAATATATATTCTTACAAAAGAAGAGGGTGGACGCCACACTCCATTCTTCACTGGATACAGACCACAATTTTATATTAGAACAACAGACGTAACTGGAGAAGCGACACTTCCATCAGGAGTAGAAATGGTTATGCCTGGAGACAGTACAAAAATGACAGTGAAACTTATTGCTCCAGTAGCTCTTGAAGAAGGAGTTAGATTCGCAGTCCGGGAAGGTGGAAAAACAGTTGGAGCAGGAGTAGTAACAAAAGTTATCAAATAGTTCTGCAAAGCAGAATCGGGCACCTTGATTTTTTAGTATATGCCAAAAGGTAGAATTCGAGTTCGATTAAAGAGCTACGACGCTAGAGTCATCGACGCTAGTTGTCAGCAAATTTTAGATACGGCCATTAGGACCGGTGCTAAAGTTGTGGGCCCAATACCTTTACCTACTAAAAGATCAGTCTACGCCGTAAATAAATCCCCTTTCATAGATAAAGACGCTAGAGACCATTTCCAGATTAAAGTTCATAAAAGACTTATCGACATTGTTAGTCCAACAGAAAAAACCATGGACTCTTTAGGTCATCTCGAACTCCCAGCAGGAGTAAATATTGAAAGATCGGA